>CAYYOX010000049.1:0-18487 GCA_964473065.1 uncultured Planctomycetaceae bacterium
CGCTAAACGACGAATGTCGCAGGTGAATATCGAAAGATGCCGCTAAACGACGAATAGTACGCGTAAGCGTCGAAAGGCACTACCGATCGTCGGGCTTGAAGGTTTCGCGATACTTCTCCAGCGCCTTGCCCTTCCACTTCTTCAGGCCGCGCATGAGTTGCTCAGAGGCCAGTTCGACTCCTTCGGCAAACTGCTCGCCGGCCGCTTTGAACTTCTCGGCCCATTCGTCATCGTCTTGAGCCGGCAGTTCCCGATGGCCCAAGTCGGGCTGTGGTTCCGTCGTCACTCGCAGCAACAACAGCGTGGCGTCGTCGTAGGGCATCTGGCGCTGATCTCGCAACCCGGCGACCTCCGCTTGCCATTGCTGGTCGGTCTGTTGCCAATAGTCGTCCCAGGCGGGTGGATCGCCGGCCTCCATGCGCCGCAGGGCCCAATGGGCAATCGCATCCGTGCACAGCACCAACGTATCGTCCGGGTAGCACAACGTCTCGAACGTTTCGAATTGCATCAGGTTGTCGCGCCCCAGGTCGACGCTTCCGAGCACCACCGGATCGGCCTCCAGTTGTTTGGACTCGGTGATCGGAAACATCCGCAGCACCTTGCCGTGGCGGACGTGCATCAGGCAACTGTCGCCGATAGCGAAACATTGCAGTCGAAAGGCCCCGAACTCACCTTCCCGCGGCACCTCCGGCCGAACCACTCGCACCCAAAGCAGCGTGGAAAAGGCCCCGTGGGGCAACTTGGCCTTCTGGTGCCAAGCCAAGGAATTGACGTCAATTCGCTCGGACCACGTCTTGCGATGTCGCGTAAGCCATGCCGCAAAAGCCTTTGCATCTTGCGGATTGGGCGGGTCGTTCAGTACGGCTTCGGTGAGAATGCTGGCCCATTGCCGCGAAAAAATGGCCGAGGAGACCCCGTCCGCCACCACGCCAATCCCGCGGGCCGAATTCCACCCGCAGGCATCCTCGTTCTGCTCGGGATGCTCGGGATCTTTGGCCAGCTTGAAAACTCGCGATGTCAACGGCATGACGACTATCTCAATCCCGGGGCCGCCTGCGTTCCCATGTTGAGGAACTGGATCAGGCAGACCATGTCGGCGTTAAAGGCCATCCCTCGGGCGTTCGGCTGCAAGGCGAATCCCTCGGCCAGCCCGTGGCGGTAAAACGGATCCGGTAACACGCTCGATATGCGGAACAGCACCCGAGCCAGATCGTCGGGCAGTCCCTGCTCGGAAGCGGGAAACATGAACGGCTCGGCCGCCGTCATCGACAAGTGGCAGTTCAACAACAGCACGTTGCCGTCTTCGGTGGCCAGCTTCTTTACCGCGTCGGCATACGGGCCCGGGTCCCCGTCTTGCGACTCTCCGTCGGTAATATGCACCACGATCGGCGGAAAACTTCGCGGATGCCGGCCGATCCATTCGTGCAGAATCTCGTGTGCGCGATAGAGCATGTGGCACATTGGCGTGCCGCCCTCCGCCTTCGGATCAACCCAGACCGGCACCTCGCACGGCAGTTCGAGCATCTCGCCGGTCTCTTCGTCGGGCAAATACTGGATTTGCGTATCGATCCGCGCCGGGTTCTCGCCGATCTCGATAATCGAGACCAGATTTCGACCGGCCAAGGGACCTTGCAGGACCGATTCGATAATCGGGCTGGCATGTTGATCGGTCCGATAGCCTATCACGCCGACATCCATCCAGTTCTTGATCCCCTCGTCGCCACTGGCCCGAATCGCCATGTTCTGCAACCAGCCGTTGATTGCCGCCACCAGTTCGTCGCATTTGCGGTTCGACGAGTTGCCCAACGGCTCTTCCATGGAAAACGACTGGTCCAGCAGAAACAAGAAACAGGCCTTGTTCTGTCGACTGATCTCTTGACTATAGGGGGCCCGGGACATCTTTGGTTCTCAATTCAATCGCGAGTGTTTGCTCTTGTTCAAAAAACGCCGGGCCCTACCTGCCAACAAACGCGGCCCGGCCGCTAAACGGGGGTTTTCGATATATATCGACGGTCGTTTACTACTCCCGTGATGAAAAAAACGGCAGGCCTTTCAGCCCCCAACCGCCGCGACCTTCGAGGCATCCTAGCACCAGCGGCGGGCTGTAAAACGTGCGGAATCCCAAGTCGACGATCGCCCAAACCGTCACATATCCCCCCTCCCAGTCGGCTTCCGTGCGAATCTCTCGGGCGCTGTCCCAACTTGCACGATCGACCGACACTCGGTAGTGGACCGACTGTTCGTTGGGTCCGCCGCTGGCATCCGGCTCGCCTCGGCAAACGGCCAGCACACACTCGCTGCAAAAACGTTCCTCCGGCCACTCCCATCGCGCACGCCATTGGCCGGCCGACATCCGCACCGGCGCCAGACTCTTGCCCCCGGGAGTCGGTCGAAGTCCGAGTCGCTCCAACGGGATCACCTCCTGCGAGGTCCATTTTAGCAGCAACGATTCGTAAGGAGCAAATTCCTCGGCCCGGCGACGGATCACCCGGGCGTCGAACAGCGAATGAAATGCCGATCGCCGTTGCTCTTGCAGTGCGGCCAGCAAAGCCTCGCCGCGGTCGAAGGAACTGCGAACCGACTCGACCATCTCGGTCCACTCGTCGGGCAAGGGATAACCGTCGAAGGCCGCGTGTTGGATCAGGTCCCCCACGGCCGTCTCGTCGTTCTCTTCGATGGCTTTCTCCAACCGCGGAAGCAGTTTGCCTCTTGTCATGGCCGTTTCGTAGTTCGTCCGATAGGGCTCGGCCTCTCGGCAATTAGCCAGCAACTTCACGTCCCAGAGTTCGACGATCTGCTTATCCCGTTGGTCGAGTGGCAGATCGCCGGGCAGATTGTGCAGCTTCTTCAAAATCGGCGCGCGGCCTTCGGCCAATTCGATTCGTTTTCGCCAGGCCGGTTTAACGAGCCCCTCGCACTTGGCTTCCTGCACTGCCCTCCATGCGGCCACCAGGGCCGCTTCAACCGCCGGATCATCGACGAGTGCTTTGAGCCGCTGCATGACGGCCACGCGACGCTTGGCGCCCTCGACTCGCTTTCGCAAGTTGTATTGGTACCCTTCGGGCAGCCCGGCCGCCGCTTTGACGATCGCCGTTTCGCTCCCCACCGACGCCTTTCCCGCCGATTGCTGGACCAGGTACGTCACGCGATCCAAAGCGGCCACGCGTCGTCGGGCCTCGGCCACGCGAACCCGCTGCCGTTCGGCCCGTTCGTGGCCGGCAAACAACGGTTCGTTCCACGCCTCGACCAGTTTTCGATCGTTCGGTCCGCTCGTTTCGCGGGGTAGTTTCTGGAATTCCGCCCAGGACTGCTTCAGGCAAACCCGCTGATAGGCCTGTTGAATCAGCGGCTTGAGATGCTCCGGCGCGTCGCGAAATTGCCCTCGACGGTTGAGGATCTGCACCGCCTCTTCCCACCGTTTCTCGGCCAATAGCTGCTCTAGCTTGCCAAACGAGTTCGTCAAATGCCCCAGCGGGGGAACCCGATCCATCGGCCCGTTGTATAGATCGATAAGCTGGCGAGTCAATTCCCGCACCTCCCGGTCGGGTGAACGCGCCAAGTCGTGGCACAAGGCCGACGTGTCGGGTGAACGAAAATCCTCGGCACGGAACAACAGCTTATCGTAATCGTCCGGTTCGATGTGCTCCATCCACAGCCCAGGGTCCGCCGCCAAAGCCCGCAGGCCCACGTAGATCATCACGGCCGAGAAGTTATCCAAGTCCAAGGACAGCAGGGTCGACGCATCGCGGGCAGGGTGCTGATACGGTTCGACGCCCACCTCCAGGTTCCGACGCCCGATCAGCGAGGGCACGCATAGACAATCGTAGTCGACCAGCTTGATCTGCCCGGACGCGTCGACCATCACGTTGCCGTGTTGCAGGTCGCCGTGAACGACCGACATCTCGTTGAGCTCCCCGATCACCTCGATCCAACCACGCGCCGCGAGCGACAAGGCCGAAGCGTCTGCGGCAAGACACCTTGCCCGAACCCAAGCGAACAGCGTCTCGCCTTGGACCCACTGCATGATGATCATTGGATACCACTTGCCGTCGCCAGCCGAGCGAATGGCGCGGTCGCGATACTCGAAATCGCATAAGCATTTCAGCTTGCGGTCTTTCAGATAGGCGCTGATCTGCTCGTAGCGTTCACGCCGTTCGGGCGATTCGGTCGTAAACACGCGGATCGCGAACGGTTCGCCGCTGCCGGCGTCGAGCCCCTTGTAAACCACCGCAAACGCACCGGCCCAAGGCCGCGGTTGACGCCGCAGATTCATTTCAATGCGGCACTGCTGAAGCTTAGGATCGCGAAACGCGATCTTCGGGTTCTGCAGCATCGTACTGAAATGGGAAGCCAACGGCCACGACATGACTATAAAGCCGCGACCGTTGGTCGCGCCCTCTCTATAAACCCGCGACCGTTGGTCGCGCCCTTTTTACAACCCGCGACCGTTGGTCGCGAACATCGTCGAGCTAAACGTAACGTCAAACAGCACCCGGCGCGACCAACGGTCGCGGCTTTATATGGACTGATTGTCCGGTATCGGGCTTTTACCAGCCCACTAATTCCAACCTACCCGCATTGCTGCATCGAGTCCAGTAAGCTCCCGGATTTCTCGTTCCGCGGCCGATTACCGTCGTCTCGCACCGCAGCAAACCCCCTTTTTGCCAAGACGGCTTGACTGCCGCTTGCCTAGCGGGTACAGTGAAGCATGGGGATTACGGAATCCCTTATTCGCGCGCAACGCCGAAGTCCGTATCATACGGCAAGTTCTGAACATCCTCGGTTGGAACAGACCCATGGCAACACGATTTCTCCACATCGACCTGTCGGATCAGGCACGCGACTTCCGGCCCATCGCCCTGGAGCCGGGCGTTCCGCTGCTGGACCGTAGCGGGGGCAGTGCAAAGATCCTCTTCCGCTGGCTCGGCGGCAAGGTGGCCGAACCGGTGTGGGAAGGCGATTCGGTCGACTTCTTCGTCCAGGACGATCGTGGCGGACGGCTCGAAGAGGTCATCTGCCGGCCCGTCGCGGCCGAGGATTTCGAGAAACTGCTGAAAGACGAACTGGCCGTATTAAGAAGTCGTCTGAAAAAGGCCGTGCCGGAGACCCCTACCGAGGAATTGCTCAAACAGGCCGTCGAGGAGTCGCTGGTCGCGTTGCTCGACGATCCCCAGCGGACCGATCTGGATTGTTACTTCTTCCGCTATCGTGATGTCCAAGGCACGTGGCGGCTGGTCTGGTGCTGGGGTTATCGCCGCGGGGACGAAGAGACGGCCCCGGCCGTGATCTGCACCGATCCCGAGTGCAATCTCCTGTTCGTGCGGCGTCCGGGCCAAAGTCCCCGATGCCCTAGCTGTGCGGTGGCCTTGGTGGCTCGACCGCGTAAGCAGGGTCCCTGGAATCGCGTGGCCTTGTTGGCCCTCCTGCTGTTATTGATCGCCGGATTGCTGTACTGGTTCTTCCGCCCGGTGTCGCCGATTATTCTGCCCGAGCACCTGCAAATGGTAGCCGGCGAAATCCGCGAGCTCCACGTCGTCTCGCCCGAGGACGGTCCGGTGGCGGTTATCAGCCCCGATAATCGACTGATCGAAGTGACCGAAGCCAACCGTCTGATCGCCCGTCGCGCGGGCCAGCTTGACCTGCACGTCACCCAGGGCGGGCGTGTGCAGACAATACGCGTCGAGGTTGCGACGGCCCAGTTCAAGTCGATCGCCATCGAGCCGGCTCGGGTGGTGGTTGCGGTCGACGATTCGGTCGGGCTGCGAGTCATGGCCCAAGTGGCCGGCGAGGCACCGGAAAAGACGGTGGAAATCGCCCCCGACCTGCTCTCTTGCCCGGAGCGTCCTTCGCCGCAGTTTGCCGAGTTGGACACCCGTTCGATGTGCGTGCGGGGAATCACGCCTACGGATCCTGAGTCGCCACAGAGCGTGTCATTCCGCTTCGGCAAACACACGGGCTCGGCGACGGTCGAGGTGTCGATGCCCCCGTTCGAGTTGACGCTTGAACCGAAAGGGCCGCTCGAAATTCCGCTGGGTCAGCAGCGGCAAATGACCGGCTGGGCCAACTACGAGGACGGCCGCCGCGTGGAAGTGCCGCCGGCCCGATTGAAACTTCTCGGCCCGTCGGCACCGGGGCTGAAAGTGTACGGCGACCGGATCGCGGCCCTGGTGCCGCATGTCGGGCCGATCGAGGGCCATGCCGAGTATGTTTGCCAAACTTGCAAGCCCGTCAGCGTCCGGTCGGTCGATCCGGTGGCCGGGACGATCCGGCTTGACCTGGACCGCACCGACCATCTGGCCGGCGAGACGGGACAGATCATCGTCCGGGCGACCGATCCTGACGGCGACGTGGAGCTTGTGCCCGAGATGACCGCGTTTAAGACCGGCCATACGGATCTATTGGATATCGACGCACAGGGCGGCACGTTTCGCACCCTGGCCCCGGGCGAGGCGACCGTGACGCTCACCCATCCGGCTGCCAGCCAGTCGGCCCGTTTGACGCTCTCGATCGGCGATCCGGACGAAGATCGGCCCGTGGCCGTGCGAATTCTCACGGATCAGGATCAGCCGGTCCGCTTTCCGGTGGGGGCCCGATTCGACGATTTCCGGGTCGAGGCCGAATATGCCGACGGCTTCACGCGTCTGGTAACCAACAAGGCCACGCTGCGAACGGCCCAACCGCCGCAAGAGGCCCCGTTGGCAGCCAGCGACGGGGAATTGGTCGGTCTGCGTGCGGGTCAGACAACCATTGAGGCCGAGTTCGAGGCCGTCCGGTCCAAACAGCCGCTGGCCGTGGAAGTGCTCGGCGAGTTGGATGTCGACGAGTTGCGAATCGAACCGGCGGCGATCACCATGCTCGCGGGCGAAACGATCATCTCGGATGTGGTGGGGTATAGGGAAGGTCGCAACATCGGCGTGATTTCCGGCCTGGGAGCCATCGAGTGGCAATCGAACAATCCGGCCGTGGCTCGTGCCGACGGCTCCTCGATCACCGGCCTCGACCTGGGCACGACCACGGTCACGGCACGCCTTGGCGAGGTGACCAGCACGCCGGCCGAGGTCCACGTGGTCGACACGCTGACCGACGTTTTGGCCGTCGACCCGAGGGTGATCCGGATTCGCCAGGGGCAAAGCGTTCGGATCGGCACTGAATTGGCCGTCTATCGGGGCCACATGGACCTTAGCGGGCAATGCGATGTGAGGCCGGCCCTGCCGGATGTCGTGCAATACAACCCCCAGACCCATTCGCTGCTGGGCAAAGCCCCCGGCGCCTCGGCCGTGGCGTTTACGTTCGGAGGACAACTGGTCAACGCGATGGTCGAAGTGCTGCCGGCCGGCGGTGTGATCGACGGCGAGGTGTTCCTCGAACCGGCCGCAGCCAATCTGGCGGTCGGGCAGGCGCTCGACTTGCGAGCTTATGTCATCACCGCCGACGGACGCCGTATCGATTGGACCGACGAGGCCGTGTTCACCAGTTCGGCCCCCGGGATCGTGGAGATTTCGGACAATCGGCCCTGCGCCATGGCCCCCGGAACGGCTGAAATCTCGGTCAGTCTGCCCGGCACGGACAAGGTGGCCGCCGCCTACCTCTCCGTCAGCGACGAGCCGATCACCGAACTGATCGTCGAGCCAGGACAAATCAACATGTCGACCGGCGACCGACGACTACTGCGGATCCTCGGGCGGACGGCCACCGGGCTCTACGAACTGTTCCCCCAGCCAGACCTGACACTCTCGCTCGGCGGGGCGAATCCCGGTGCGATCCAGATCGTCGGCGCCAGCGAGATCGACGGATTGCAGCCTGGGCAGGCCCAAGTGGTTGCCCGTTGGCAGGATCGTCTGCAAGCAGCCGTACCGGTCAGCGTGTCGGACGATCTATTGACCGACCTGCAGATCGACCCGCCCGCCGCGGTGATTCACCCCGGACAGCCGTTGGTCTATCAGGTGACCGGCCTGCGAGGCGGTCGACTCCGCGTGCTGGGGCCCGAGGACGGGGTAATACTGTCTGTGACCGACAGCTTGGTCGCCGAAACGGTCGACAACCAGACGGTGCTGGCGAAGAACCCCGGCCGCACGGTCGTGGTTGCCCGACTTGGAAATCAACAGGCCGAGGCCGGCTTGGACGTGACAGCCGGTGTGGCAGCGACAACGACCGGCGTGCTGGTCGATGACCGCGGCTGGACAGACCATTACGGCCCGGGTGCCGGCTATTGGGGCGGCCGCGGCCATGGCTACTGGGTCGACGGAGACCGCTATTGGGACGGCGAGCAATGGATGGTCGTCGACGACGGCACGATCGGCGTCTACGTCCCGCCGGGCGAAGTGGTCCGCGTGCCGCGACTCCGGATCGAGCCGTCGGAGGTCAGCAGCTTGGAGGTAGGAAAGGCCACGCCGCGGCTGGTGGCCGTGGCGGACGACGCAGAAGGCCTATCCATCCCGGTTTCCGCTACCTGGGAGAGCCTCGATCCGAACATCCTGGCCGCCGATCTCGAGACGCCCGGCCAATTTGTCGCCCGAGCGGTGGGCAGGACCCAGGTTCGGGCATCTTACCGGGGCGCGGAGGCCTATGCCGAGGTGACCGTCCGCGGCCAGCGGTTTTGGGAGGTGCGCGAGACGCTCAACGACAGGACGACCGATTTCGATGTCACGTTGGAGGTACTGGCGGCCGAAGCGGAAGGTCCGCTAGAATATAGGGTTTACGTGGCAGGCCAAACACCCGATGAGAAGTGGATAGCCGCCGAACTCGACGGGTCGGTCCGTCGGGTTGTGCTGCGGAGTCCTCGGATCGACTACGGCCCGCGCAATTCGTTCTACCACCTGATTATCGAGGCCCGCGATCCGGCGGCCGAAGCCGTGCAGCAGTATCCGTTCAGCTTCCGGCTGCGAGCCGAGATCGAACGAACCGACCCCCGAGAATAAGAACCGAACTTTTGCAAAAGGGGGACTCAATCTTCCCTCTCCCAAAGGGCGAGGGAACCAATTCCATCTCCCCTCTCCCTTCGGGAGGGGGGCCGGGGGAGAGGGCAAAGAGAAGACGACAAGCCCTCACCCTAACCCTCTCCCAAAGGGAGAGGGGACCTATTCGCAAGAAGAACACAGCGTCCGTATTGGAAGGGTAACCGTTTTTATGGCATTTCCAGAGCAGCGCGATCGCAACTTGATCCGGCACGCCGAGCAGGTGGAAACATTGGCCACCGAGCTTTGCGATTGGCTCTCCGAGTTCAATCCGTCCCGACGGTCCGAGGACCTGCTGCCGATCGTCGAAAGCGACGAGTTCGAGGTTCTGAAACTGCGTCGGCTGGCCGGCAGCCTCTACACGTCGGCCAAGGTCCCGGTGGCGGCGGCCGTTTACGGGCCTTCGCAGGTTGGCAAGAGCCTGTTCGTCGGTCAGGTGCTCAAGCCACACAGCGAGTCGTTCTGTCCGCTCGGCGGCGATGAGACGCACGGCGAGCCGGCCTACTACAAGGAACTCTCGTTCGACAACGACTTGAACCCCCAGTGCGGCTCGAACGAAGCCACCGCGCTGGTCACCCGATTCACGACCAAAGACCGCATCGGGGCCGAAGCCTCGCCCGAGTATCCCGTAATGGTCCGAGCGCTGACGCGCGTGCAGTGGCTCCGTGTGTTGGCCCGGGGGTTCCATGTCGAATGCAAGACGCCTGATCAATCCTGGCAGCAGGGCGAACTCGAGGAACTGATCGACAATCTGGCCCGCAAGTTCCCGGGCACGGACATCGACCGTCGCTGGCGGATGGATCTGCTGGACACGTTTTCGTACATGCGAAACGTCGACCGGCGCGGTTTCCAGGCCAAGGAAGCGATCCTCAACGGATTGTTAAGCCGCTACCCGCTCTCCGAAGAGGGTTACGTGGCCGCGGCCGCCGCGTTGTTCTGGGATAGCTGGCCATCGCTGACCAATCTGTTTATCCGCATCAACAACTTCCTGGACAAGATCACCTTGGGCGATCACGACCCGGCCGTGTTTGCCCATTGGGCCGCAGTCCGGTTCCTGCTGGATAGCCAGCGGGCCAAGGTCCACGAGCGACGAACTTCGAAGGTCTGGCCGCGGGTCGAGTGGGCTGATATCCACCTGGTCAAGAAAGATAAATACTACGTGCTCGACTACCAGCCGGGCTCTGGCACCGGCACCGAGGAACTCGAAACCATCCAGGCCGGCATGTTGGAACTCGTGATGCCCGTGTTGCCCCATCGCCTGAACGACGACTGGCGACGCGTGATCGAGCAGATGGACTTTCTCGACGTTCCCGGCATGAGGGCCGGCCGACACGGCGCCGAGCAGGGCAAACGGGTCGAAGCCGAATCACTCGAAGAACAGATGGAGATCGTCAAACGCGGCAAGGTCGCCTACCTCTTCGAACGCTATACGGAGGAACTCCAGATCCAGACCCTGTTGCTGCTCTCTCGCGGAGGCAACCTCGAAGTGACCAGCCAGATGAAGCACCATATCGACAAGTGGGGCAAGTTCCGCTATGGCGAGAAGGTCTGGCCGCTGCGGGTTCGCGACGAGATACCCGCCCTGTTTGTGGGCCTAACGGGCATCGACGAGGAATTCCGCAACCGCGAGGAATATGCCGACAAGGGGCTCTACGAGAACCGCCTAAGCCAATTGATCGACGCCCTGGGGCCCGTGATGAACGACTTCGGAGGCCGCGGAAAGAATTTCACCAACGTCTATCCGATCCGCTATCCGGGCACCTGGGACACCAACCAGGAACAACGCGAGGAGGCCGATCCGAAAAAGTGGGATCGTGCCCGAGGGGCCTTTCTCGAAGCGCCTTTGGTTACCCAGTACGTCCGCGCACCAGAGCAACGCTGGGACACGGCCATGCGCGACGACGACGGCGGGTTGTCGCTGATCAGCGGCGGCATTCGGGCGGTGACCACGGCCGAAGACAAACAGAACCAGTTGCAGAAAGAGATCCAAGAGGTTTGCAACCGGCTGCTGCAACTTTCCCGCGATTGGGTCATCGATCCGGACGCCAACGTCGACCGGCAAAAGCGGCTGAACAGCGCCCGGGCCGTGCTCGATTGGCTCCAGTCGGATGCCGAGGTGGTCTACTACCGCGTGCACGCCTTGCAGGAATCGCTGGCCCTGAGCGAGGGCGACGAATTGGCCTTGGCCGATTGTGTGGATACGCAAAGCCGGCATCGAGGTGACCCGCTGCCCAAGGAACTGCGAAACTTCCTGCACGAATGGGCCTCGGCGGCCGTCCCCAAGCGTTGGGAAGAATACTGCAACACGCACGCGGACGGCGGCCCATGGTTGGATCCCAACGAGATGAACGCCTTGACCCGGTTCATGCGCGACTACCTATTGTCCGACGAGGTGTTCGAGAAGTTGATTGCTCGGATCTCGCCGGTCGTGCGGCTGAAGACGCGCGACGAGGCGGCCCGACGCCGTGCCCGACGCAAGTTCGTCCGCATTATCCTCAACGATTTCGTAATGAACCCCGGCCCCGGCATGATGCCCATGGCCCCGCCTGAGTCGGAGGAAGAGGAAAGCGACAGCGGTAGTTTCGAGAAGTTCGGCCTGATGGGGTCATTCGTCGAGCGTTGGGCCAAGCGACTGCCCGCCGCATTGGCCAAAGGCGCCGGCGAGCACGTCAAGCTCCCCCCCGGCAACGGAGAACTAATCGAGATCCTAACCCCGTTCGAGAAGTAATGATTATCATATCAGCTATCAGCAACGAGAGAACAGAGTAACTGCCCACTGCCTACTGCTTACTGCTTTTCCAAGAGGCCAACATGCACATCCTATTCGCCAATACGGGCGTACAGATTATTTGCGTCCCGCTGAGCGGCGCCCGATTCCAGACGGCTCAGATCGGCTACGGCTGGCAACGCTGCCAGTGTGAAGCGGCTCAGAGTGAATCGGGCGAAGAGGACGAGACGCCCCGGTCCTACCCGTTCATCCAGTGGCAAGTCATTCAGGCCACGACCACCAAGCTGTTCCTGGCGGTGGATACCACCTGCGGCGATCCCGAGTTGGGTTACTTCTGCGACCTGAGCGCCTTGACCGAGGACCATATTACTCATCTCGAAGGGTTGTTGGACGTGCAGGGCAAGCCGCTGAAGGGGATCCCCGGCGTCGAGCTTTGCATCCGCCCGGCCACAGCCACGGCCGGCGACGCGAAGCACGTTCACATGGTGGTCGATTTCGGCAATAGTCGCACGGGCGCGCTGCTGTTGGAGATGACCGGCGAAATCAGCCAGACGCCGCAGATGCTGCCGTTCGAGTTGGCCAACCGCTACCACTTCGACGCCTGGGACGACGACGGTCGGGCGGTCAGCGTGCCGGCCACGCGATGGTTCTCGTCGAAGACGGCCTGGTGCAATTCTCCCTACCTGCCGCCGATGCCGCAGAAGAAGATCGTCTTCCATGCGGTCGACGACGCCAAGCAAAAGGGCTGGCTCCGCCGCGGCAAGAAGGCGGCCCAAACCAAGGTCGAAGTCACCGAAACGCCGCCCTTGTTCGACGACCTGTCCCAGGTCCGACTGGGCTTCGAAGCCGACGACGTGACCACGGTCATGCGGCCCGAGGGCGATGTGCGGACCGGTGTGAGTTCGCCAAAGCGTTACCTTTGGGCCGACGATTCGAGTTGGCTCGAGGGGGCCAATTGGCACATGGCCGATCCGGCCGATCGCGAGCAGTCGGGTACGTATGCCGCGACGCTCAAGGGCCCGTTGCTGAAGTTTATCCACGAGGACGATCGCGACTTCCTACTCGCCGAAGAGCAACCGGCCGAGCACGAGTATGCCACCGACGCGCCGATGAAACCCCGGCACGCGCCGCGTTGTATGATGACGGCGGCCATGTACGAACTGTTGACGCAAGCCTACACCTACGTCAACTCGCCCGGCTATCGTCAGGCCTCGGGCGACGCTGGCCGGCCGCGCGAGATCCGCACCCTGACGCTCACCTACCCCAGCGGAATGTTCCAAGAGGAACGCCGCCGGTTCGAGGCCCAAGTCCAAAAGGCAGTGAACATCTTTGCCGCCACCTTGGGGAAGAACCAACGGGCGAAGCCCCAATTGAACCTCAACCTCGACGAAGCCAGCGCCGTACACCTGACGTACATCTGGAGCGAGCTGCGGATGTTGGGCCAAGACCCGCGGCTATGGTTCGCCACCTTGCACCAGGACCGGGGCCAAGAGAAACCGGCCGAAGCACAGGCCCCGGCCGCAACCGCTGCACCGGCCGGACGACGTCGCGGCCGACCGGCCGTTCGGCGACCCGGCACGCCCGAGCGTACTCCCGCGACGCAAGAGGATGCTTTTGCCGACGTCTCGCGCGAAATCCGCATCGCTTGCATCGACGTTGGCGGCGGAACGACCGACCTGATGATCGCGAAATACAACTTCGAATCGAAAATCGACGACGCGGTCCATGGCGAGGTGCTCCATCAGGACGGGATCTACTTAGGCGGCGATCAACTGATCAAGCGATTGCTCGAGACGATCATCGTGCCCGCCTTCGCCGACGCCTTGGCCCTGGAAGACGAGGACGTGCAAGTTTTGTTCGGGCCCGAGGTGCCGCGCAATCGCGAACTTCGCGGGCAACGCGTGACCTGGATCAACCGGCTGTTCGTCCCCCTGGCCCAGGCCTATTTGGACAACTCGGTCAACGAGGTGACCGACGAACCGATCACGCATACCGATCCCGAGACCGTCGACCCGGCCGTGGTCGACTCGCTGCAAGAGGTGTTCGACAAGCTGCGTGGCCCGGGCTACTACAACGCCCAACAGGAACTCGATCTGGTCTACAACAAGGCGGAGTTCGAGGGGGCGGTCCACGACGTGTTCGACGAGTTGCTGTTCGACTATTGCCAGCGGATCGTCGATCTTGATGTCGACATCGTGCTGCTGGCCGGCCAACCTTCGAAGCTGGCGTATATCCAGGACCTGGTCAAGATGTACGTGCCGCTTCCGCCCTCGCGGATCGTGCCGATGCACAATCACTACGCGGGCAATTGGTATCCGTACCAGGACGAGAAGGGCCACAACCCGGGCGCGATTGTCGATCCTAAGAGCCCCGTGGTGGTCGGGGCGGCGATCGAGTTCATGGCCCGGCATGGCATGTTGCCGCAGTTCAAGTTCTCGATGCAGCCCAAGGCTCAGGAGAATACGTACTATTGGGGCGTGATGACCGACGCGACCTCGGGAATTCGCAACGAGCGGATCCTCTTCCAGCCGGCCGAGGACCAGATGCGCGAGGAGATCACCGAGTTCAAGACCACCTCGCAGCGCGTCCTTTTTGGCCGCAAGGTGAGCCCCGAGGAAGATGCCCAGGCCACGCCCGCCTATATCCTCAAAACCGAGGTCGGCGACCGCATCGGACCGACCGAGGTGACGATCAAGATCAAACGTCGCCGGGCCACCAAGGAGCAAGAAGAGACGCTCGAAGTCGAGTCGGTAGTCGGCGTCGTGGCCGGCGAAGACGCCGTGCTCGGCGAGAACGTGACCTTCGGTTGGCGCACGCTGGCCGACGAACGCTATTACCTCGACACGGGCGGGCTAGACAACATCGAGCTTAGAACGTTGGCGTAAACTGTGTGGACCCCTTATTGCCGGAGCTATGATCATGGCAAATTGGCCCGATGATTCGACTTCCCCATCCAATCCCGAATTGCGCGAAGCGCTCGATCGATTGGTCAACTGCCTGATCCGCCGAGAACCAGCGGCAGCCGACCCGGCCTTGGGCGCGAAGATCGACGCCTTGGGCGAGCAGCTCGATCGGATCGAAGGTCGACTCGGCCAGCCGGAGGAGAAGCCGGTTGCCGCCCCCAAGCCAGCGCCGGTCATTGCGCCGCCTGCCATGCCAGCGCCGGCCGGCGAGTTGCAGCAAGCACTGTTCGGACCGGGACTGGCCGACCAGCCGGGCCTGGCCGTCGAGCGGCAGGCGTTGCTCGACGGGATCGTTCGAGGCGTGCCTGAGGCGTGTGCCCTGTTGGGCAAACTACTGGTCTTCCGCTCGGCGACCGGCGACAAGATGCCGCCGCTGTTGAAGGACTTAGGCGAAGCCTATTACGGCTGGCAACCGAAGGCTTCGCCCGGCAACCGGCCCTTGGAAACGGCCCTGGTCGACTGGTTGCAAAGGGCCATGCAGGACGCCGGGATCGGCAATACGGTCGAGCTGGTCGACCCGGGCCAGCGCTTCGATGCCACGCGGCACAACGCGTCGAGTCGGGGTGTCGAAATCACCGAAGTCCGCGGCTGGGTCGTGTTGCGCGACAACGGCCGCGTGTATACCAAGGCCGCCGTGGTGGCCCAATAGGAATCGTCCAACAAGAATCGGGCCGAGGGTTTGAGGTCGATGAAAACGTATCAGTGCAACAAGTGCGGGCACCGGCTTGGGCGACCCACGCTGCCATACAAATGCCCTCAATGCGGTCAACAGGCCGTGGGACTGTTCAAGGAAGTACCCGCCGGCGTGACACCGCCAGGGCCCAGCGTAGTGCCCGGACCGGCGTCGCCAACGGCAAGCCCGGGCATCCCGGCTGCACCACCCAGCGGACCGTCGCCACCCAAGTTAGCACCCCGGCAACCGGCACAACCGCCCAAGTCGCCGGCTCCGATACGTAAGGCGCCGTCGAAACCGAAAGCTCCGGCGCCACCGCCGCAAGAGAAGATCGATAAAACCGAGCGAGCCCGTCCGCCTCGTCGACGTCGGGTTCAACCTAAGACGCCCGTTCGTGCAAAGCCGCAAGCGGCCCCGGCTGCGAAGCCGAAACCGCGACCGAAGGAACCGGCAAAACCGAAGCCGCCGCCGAAAGAGTTCGTTTGGTCCTTTCCCGGGACGCCGCCTGTCGCCGAGTTGGCCAAGCCGTTGCGCACAGCCCCGGCGGTCGAGCCGAACGGGCAGATCTATCTCCATGTCGGCGGAAAGCTCATCGGGCTGGAAGAGAAGGACGGGAAACCGACCGTTTGCTGGGAGTATGTCACCGGCAGCCATGCCCCCGGACCGGTCGCCATGGCCGGCGATGGGACGTTACGCTTGCACACGGCCGACGGGCTGTTGCATTGCGTGAACTTCGAAGGGAAGTCGATCTACGCGCCCGTGTCGGTCGGCCCGCCGCTGGGATACGCCGCTCCGCTGGCCGACGACGACGGCAACACGTGGATCTGTTCGTCTGACGGCGGCCTGTTGACCGTCGATCCGGACGGCAAGGTCAGCCCCTGCTTTCGTTCGCGGCAGAAACTCGACGCGCCGGGTATTATCCGAGACGGCGTGCTCTACGTCGGATCGGAAAACGGCCATCTGTTTGCGATTCGCCTGGGCGAAGGCGGCGCAAAGAGCCTTTGGGATCATGCGGCCGGCCGAGGGTGCACCGGCTGGTTCATTCACACAGCGCCCGCCCTGGCCGACGACGGGACCGTGATCGTTGCCGGTTCGGACGAACATCTCCACGGCTTTGCATCCGAGGGACAACCGAGTTGGCAGACCGCGGTGCCGGGCCAACTGCTGGGCTCGCCGGTGATCGATCGAGAGGGACAGGTTTATGTGGGCATCAGCCAGTCGCGACGCGGCCAGTCGCCCCACGGGCTGCTGGTCTGTATCGACGGCAATTCGCACCGCATCCGCTGGGAGTACGAAGCGGCCGGGCCGGTCGAATCGACGCCCGTGATCGGCAACGACGACCTCGTCTATTTTGGCGACAATGCGGCGATGGTCCATGCGGTGAACTTCCGTGGCGAGCTGCAATGGAAGACCGAACTGGAGACCGCAGTCCGATCCGCCGCCACGCTCCTAGGCCCCAACCGACTGGCCGTAGGCCTGGACAACGAGACGCTAGTCGTGCTAGAGTGTTCTTCCAAGGCCCTAGCCGAGCAAGGCTGGCCCAAGATCGCCCGAACGTTGGGGCAAAGTGGCACTGCGTAGCCCCGTCGTTCATTCAGTAACCGTTTAGCGGCCGGGCTTGCCCGGCGTTTTTTGCTTTACAGTGAGGGAAACCACGACGATGGATTCATCCGATACCACAGACCAATCCGGTGAACCGAGAAGCGAAAACACGCTCACAAAACTCGATCGGCTACAAAAGGCCTTGCGCCACGAAGAGCCGGATCGGGTGCCGATTAGCGATTTCTTCTGGGGTAGCTTTATTCAGCGGTGGCGCGAAGAGCTCGACTTGCCCGAGGACGCCAACCCTTATTACCACTACGATCTCGACTGGATCGTGACGGTCCCCAACATGGACCCGCAGATCCGCTCGTTCGAGACGATCAAGGAAGACGATCAGGAAGTCGTTGTGCGGACCGGTTACGGGGCCATCCTGCGCAAGAAGTTCGATGCCCCCATGCCCGAGTCGGTCGGCTTCGATACCGACACGATCGAGAAGCTCGAAGCCTTCGAATTCGACGCGGCCGACGATCGACGGCGCTACTTCGAGGCGGGTGACAATCAGATCGCCGGGGTCGGTGACGGGTTCGAGCGCAACAGCCCCGCTTGGGTCGAGACGGTCAAGAAACTGCGGCCCGATTTTCCCGTCTTCGGCAGTATGGGCGAGTGTTCCGAGTGCCTAACGCGCTTGATCGGCCCGGAGAGCACGATGCTCTGGATCGGCATGTATCCCGACCAGATGGCCAAGCAACTCGAACGCATCGGCCAGTTCTACCTCGATTGCGTGAAGGCCGAAATCAAGGCCGCCGACGGATTGCTCGACGGGATGGTGATCTGGGGTGACGTGGCCTACAAGAAGGCTACTTTCGTCTCGCCCGACTACTGGCGAACGCACTACAAGCCGTGGGTCAAGGCCATGGTCGAAGAATGTCATCGGCACGACCTGCCGGTGATCTACCACGGCTGCGGCAATGTGTCGATGATCTTCGAGGACTTCATCGAGATCGGCATCGACAGCTACAATCCGCTGGAGGCCAAAGCCGGCATGGACAGCGTCGAGTTGCGCAAACAATTCGGCCACAAGATCGGCTTCTGCGGCAACAGCGATATGCAGATCTGGGAAACGGGCGACAAGGACCGAATCCGCCAGGAAGTGCTACGAAAACTCAACGCGGCCAAGGGCGGCGGGTTCATCTTCCAGTCGGACCATTCCGTCTCCAGCAGCGTTTCGGGCCAAACCTACGACTACATCGTCAAGCTGGTCCGCGAGCACGGCACCTATCCGCTCGATCTGGAAGAGTTCGACGTGGCGTTCTAATCACTATCCACTGCCCACTATCCACTGCTTGAGGGCATACAACTCGGCTCGAACGACTTGTAGGTCAGGAGGAACTCTTGATGGCCCAGCCGCTCGGAGCAGGTGGGTTGGCCGTCGGCTGTTTGCAGCACGCGGTCGAAGAGTTCGCGGCCGACTTCTTCCAGCGTGGCGCGGCCTTCTAAGATCCGGCCGGCGTCGATGTCCATGTCGTCGGACAACTTGCGGTAAGTGTCCGGATTGGCGCAAATCTTGATCACCGGCGATACGGCCGAGCCGACCACCGAGCCGCGGCCCGTGCAGAAGAGAACCATG
>CAYYOX010000050.1:0-18257 GCA_964473065.1 uncultured Planctomycetaceae bacterium
CAAGCGGCCGGTGAACTCGTCGACGATCACGATCTCGCCGTCCTTGATCACGTAATTGACGTCGCATTTGTAGAGGTGATGGGCCTTCAGCGAGTTGTCGATCAGGTGAGGCCATTCCATGTGCCCGGCCGTGTAGAAACTCTCGACGCCGGCCAACTGCTCGGCCGCCCGAATCCCGTCGTCGGTCAAGTGGGCCGAATGTTCCTTCTCGTTGACCTCGAAGTGTTTTCCCTTGGTCAACTGCCGCGAAATCTTCTCAGCCTTGGCATATCGGGTGACGTCGTCGTGGGCCGGGCCGGAGATGATCAGCGGCGTTCGGGCTTCGTCGATCAGGATGTTGTCCACTTCGTCGATGATCGCGTAGTGCCGGCGCCCTTGGGCCTGCTGCATGTGTTTCGGATAGCTGTCATCCCCCTTGGCCGCCGGTCGCATGTTGTCGCGCAAGTAATCGAACCCGAACTCGTTGTTCGTGCCGTAGGTGATGTCGCACTCGTAGGCCTTCTGTCGGGCTCCCGGTCCGAACTTGGCGTCCATGTCGCTTTCGATCGCGTCGACGGTCAGTCCTAGTGACAAATAGAGCTTACCCATCCATTCCATATCGCGTCGGGCCAGATAGTCGTTGACCGTCACCACATGGACACCTTTGCCTTCCAACGCGTTGAGATAAGCCGCCAGGGTGGCCACCAAGGTCTTGCCCTCGCCGGTGACCATCTCGGCGATAGTCCCGCTATGCAGCACCATCCCGCCCTTCAGTTGCACGTCGTAGTGGCGCATCGCCAAGACGCGGCGCCCGGCCTCGCGGCACAAGGCAAACGCCTCGACCAGCAGGTCGTCGAGCGTTTCGCCGGCGGCCAGTCGCTTGCGGAATCGGGGCGTCTGCTCCTTGAGTTCCCCGTCGGTCATGGCCTGGTATTTCGGTTCCAGGGCATTGATTGCGTCGACCTGTGGTTGCAGTCGCTTCAAATATCGGGCGTTCGACGAGCCAAACATCCCGGTGATCGCGCGCTCAATACTCTTGGCCACGCCACCAAAGACGAGGCTTAGAATGTCTCCAATTCGGGAGAAAAGATCTTCCATTGTGGTCAGCTAGGCAATATGGGTAACATGCGCAGGCGGGTCATTTGGCTATACCCCGATCGCTTCGGGGAACCGGTAGGAGGGCGCACTCAACTCCAACATGGCAATGTATATGCTGTGCTACGTTTGGTCAAGAAAGGTTGTTTGACAGAAGCTACACCACAAGGGGGGTTTTGCCCCATTTTACAAAGCCGCGACCGTTGGTCGCGCCCTCAGTAGCTGCACTCGCCAGAGTGCGGTAGTCTCGCGTTGCCCGCGTTCTGGCGAACGCAGCTACATTCCCCGTATTTCCGGCGCGACCACCGGTCGCGGCTTTGTAATACTATTCGTCCACCCATCCGTTCCCTTGGTTCTGGTTGCTTGTTAGGATGGCGGGATTGTACTGTCCGTTTTCTCGAATCGGAGGAGATTGCCTTGAGTACCGTCCCCCTGAAAAATCCGCAACCGAATATCCAGCGTTTTCTCGACGCGATCCTCGGCCGCAAGGTTCCGGAAAAGGTTCCGATGGTCGAATATCTGATCGACAACGTCGTGATGCAGCCTATCTTGGAGGAAACATTGGGCCGCACGTGGGTGCAACCCAGCGACAAGGACGAGTACATGGGCGGGCAGATGGAGCTTTCCAAGGAAGGCCGGGCGTCCACCCAGGCTTTTCTCGATAACGTGATCGCCTTCTGGTATCACATGGGCTACGACTTCGTGCGCGTCGAGGTCAGCCTGCCGTTGCCGGCCGTCTCGCACGTAACCCACGATACGGCCGAAGGACACCAAGACCTCAACCGTGCCTGGCAGGGGATGACCCAAGGCACGATCAACACCTGGGAAGATTTCGAGAAATATCCTTGGCCCGAGATCAACGACAACTGCTTCTTCATTCACGAGCATATTTGTGGGCAATTGCCCGACGGGCTGGGATTCATCACCTGTCACGCGGGCGGCGTGTACGAGCACGTCTCGCGACTGTTGGGTTACGAAGGCCTCTGCCTGATGCTGCACGATAACCCCGAATTGCTCAAGGCGGTCACCGACAAGCTGGGCGAACTGATCGAAGAGTACAATCGACGGCTGTTGCAGTTTGAAGGCGTGGCGGTGATCTTCCAGGGTGAGGACCTGGGGTTTAACACGCAGACGCTCATTCCGCCGGACGACATTCGTCAATACTTTCTGCCCTGGCATAAGAAGTACGCCCAAATGTGTCACGACGCCGGGCGTCCTTACTTCCTGCACAGTTGCGGCGAGGTCACCTCGATCATGGACGATCTGATCGACGACGTGAAGATCGACGCCAAGCATTCGTTCCAAGACAACATCATGCCGGTGGCCCAGTGGAAAGAGCGATACGGCGACCGGATCGCGATGCTCGGCGGCGTGGACGTCGACAAGCTGACCAGCTACGAGCCGGCGCAAGTTCGCAAGTACGTGCGAGAAATCATCGAGCAGTGCGCCCCCGGCGGACGCTTCGCCATCGGCTCGGGCAATTCCATCCCCAGCTACATCCCCCCGGAAAACTACCTGGCCATGGTCGAGGAAGCCCTGGCGTAAAACCGCGACCTATAAAGCCGCGACCGCTGGTCGCGCCGGCGTAACTTTACGGCCATATCTTGCAGTAACCCCGGGCGCGACCAGCGGTCGTGGCTTTATACTTGTTGTGCGCGACCAGCGGTCGCGGCTTTGTACTTATTGGGCGCGACCAGCGGTCGCGGCTTTATAGGAACGGATGCTCCCTTGACTCGCACACCCATCACCACCGACATTACGGGCCAACTGGTTTTCCTGGGCACGGGCACGTCGCACGGGGTGCCGGTGATTGGCTGTGGTTGTGCGACTTGCACCAGCGATGATGAAAAGGACCGGCGAACCCGCTGTAGCATCGTGTTGGGGTTGCCCGAGGGGAATCTGCTGATCGACTCGCCACCCGACTTGCGGGTCCAATTGCTTCGCGAACAGATCGGGGTGGTTCATGCGGTGGCTTACACGCACGGTCATGCCGATCACCTGATGGGACTGGACGACTTGCGGATCTTCGCGTCCTACTTGGGCGACGACCTGCCCATCTATTGCGACGAACCGGTCGAAGCCCGCATCCGCCGGGCGTTCGACTACGCGTTCGATCCGGTAGCCCGGGCCTATCCGGCCGGCAGCGTGCCGCGATTGAACTTCCGGCCGATCACGGACAAGCCAATCGACGTGCTCGGCGCACAAGTCGTTCCGGTGGCGTTGGAGCACGGGCGATTCGACGTGTGGGGATTCCGCATCGGCGCGGTCGCCTACTGCACCGACGTGAACAAGATCCCCCCCCAGAGCATCGAGTTACTGCAAGGCCTGGACGTGCTGATCCTCGACGGCCTGCGTCGCCGACCGCACGCGACCCACTTCAGCCTCGACGAGGCAATCTGTGCGGCCGAAGGTATTGGTGCGAAGCGAACGCTGTTTACGCACATCAGCCACGACCTGCAACACGAAGCGACCAACGCCACCTTGCCGCCGAGTATGGAACTGGCCTACGACGGAATGAGAATTCCGTTGGGATTCAGTCGTTTAGCCGCCGCGGCCACGCGGTGTTAACCGGGCTGACCTGGAGTATTTGCCCCGTTTTTTCGTCAAGTTGGGGTGGCACGGGTGGCTCGTCCGCCCGTGCCACCACTTTTTTGGCAAGGCAAGAATGAAGAACCGGCACATGCCGTCCCGATAGCATTAGTATGAACCGGCCGGAACCAGCTTCCCCAGCAACTGTTTGCTTCGCGTTGTGTATCTTCGCGACCATGGGAAGCGGTCTGCTCCGGGCCGATCCGCCAACGGTCGTCGAGACCGAGATCGTCCATCACGAAGACTTGCCGAGCACGGTCGCCGAGCGAGAATTCGATCCCGGGCTGCTGGGCACGCGGCTGCACGGCCGGGACGGTCTGGTTGCCGAATACATCTACACGGGTGAAGTCTTCACCAACATCCGCGGAGGGCTCAACACGAACCGTGCGACCGAATACCGCGGCAACCTCGACCTGACCATCACGGCCAACTTGGACCAGATGAACCTCCCTCCCGGCGGCACGTTTTTCATCTACGCAGAAGACGGGCACGGCCGGGGTATCTCCGAAGAGCACGTTGGCGACTTCCAGGTCCTGAGCAATCTCGACGCGCCCGATTTCATGCAGGTCAGCGAGTATTGGTGGGAGCGCACCTTGCTCGACGGGTGCATTATGGTCGCGCTGGGCAAGCAAGACGCCAATGTGGCTTTTGCCTCCGTACAGATGGGGCTGGACTTCATCAACTCCTCTTTTGGGTTCCATCCCACGATTCCCCTGCCGACTTTTCCCGATCCGAGTATGGGGGCCGTAGTCCTGTTTCGACCCAACGACTGGCTCTCCTTCAACGCCGGCGTATGGGACGGCGCACCGGACGGCGGGAACTGGGGCTTCTCCGGGGAAGGCGTGACCTTCTCGATCTACGAGATTCAGACCGAGTACAAACTCTGGAATCTTCTGCACGGCGATGCGCATTGTGGTCTCTGGTATCACAGCGACCAGTTTGACAATCTTGCCGGCGGCGCGCCGTTTGACGGGAATCATGGCGTCGACATCGAGGTGGAACAGACCGTCCTGAAGGAACACGCTCACGACGAAGAAGACGTCCAAGGGCTGGGCGTATTCTTTCAATACGGCTGGGCGCCCAAAGACCGCAATGTGGCCCACCAGTACCTGGGCGTGGGAATGATTTACACGGGCCTGATCCCCGGCCGTGACGAAGATGTCTTGGGCTTGGGTATCGCGACCCTGCGGTTTAGCGATCGGTTACCCAACACCACGGTCGAATCGGCGATCGAGTTGTTCTACAAGATGCCGCTCTCGCCCTGGACCGCGATCCAACCCGACTTCCAATACATCGCAAATCCCAGTGGCAACGGACGCGACGCCTTGGTCTTTGGACTGCGGTTCGAGGTCGTGCTATAAAACGACCGCGGGGTGGATTGAATCGCGGCGGACCCACGCGATGCGGGGATCCTACCGGAATCCCCCACGCGAGTCTCGCTGCGATTCAATCCACCCCGCGGTTCGGGTGACTCAGATGGTGCGATCAGGCGATGGCGCGATCGAAGAATCGCGACGTGCGGCCACGCAAATGATACCGGGCAGCGATCTGCTCGCCGGCGCGATCGAAGAATCGTGAAGTACGGCCACGCAAGTGATACCGGGCGGCAATCTGCTCGCCAACGCGATCAAAGAACCGCGATGTACGGCCACGCAGGTGATATCGGGCGGCAATCTGCTTGCCGACGCGATCGAAGAATCGCGACGTGCGACCACGCAGGTGATATCGGGCGGCGATCTGATCGGCGTCGCTGCTCTGGCTGACGCTGACCCTGCGCGATCGGCTCTTGCTGCCCGTGGCGCCTCGCTTGAAAAACCGCGAGGTGCGTTTCCGCAAGTGATACCGGGCGGCCAGTTGGGTGCCGGCGGCGTCAAGGTTCGTCTCGGACCCGGCGGCCACTTTGCTCGCGGCATCGTCGGTCTGCGAAGTTCCACTGGCCAGACTGATGGTGAAGCAGGCCAACACGGCCACCAAGGCCAACACAATACTGATTCTTCCAAAGTTCGACATGAAAAGCCCCTTTCAAAAGGTGTGCAACAGCGGCTGGGTAATTTGCCGGAGGGTACGACGAAGCAAGCCACGAACTTTGCCTCGTCTGATCTTCCCCCATTATGTTAAGGATTCTGTAGTGGATCAACAACAAAACCCGCTTCAGGCATTGTAGGCAACCTAGGCCGGCCCGGCAATCGCTATGCCCGTCCGTACCCTAGCAATCGGTGCAATCGGCAGTTTGACGCAACTCGTTGCCAGCCTTGATAATCCGTCGCCCAAATCGCCGGAAAAGGGCCCCTGCGATCAACCCAATTCGGGCCAAGAAAGATCCAATTTTGCCGTCCGAAATGCCGTGGATACGTCGATTTGCTGCCGCTGCTGGTCGGACTTCAGGAAATCGGGGATCGCCCGAAGGCAGGCCTCCAGCAGTTCCAGCTCCGAGGCTGCAAGTGCCTGCAGCTTAGGTCCCGGTTCGATCCGCATGGTGCAGGGATAGGCTTCCGGCGTAGCGACCGGCCAACCGAACTGCTCGGCCGCTTCCAGGTCGGCCGCGGCGATGGTGAATTCTTCGTCGAACATAAGCGACATGGCCGAGGTCTGTTCGCCGGCCTCTTCGTCGGACAGATTGCCCGAGAGGTGCGAGCGAAGACACTCCTCATCGAAATAGACAGCCAAGCCCGGGGCCATACCCGATTGACCCATCACGACGACATGCCATGGCCCGCCTTTAAGCTGCTCACTTTCGATCCTCAGCCCCGTATCGTCGGGCACGTCTCGCCATGGCGTCCGGCGGTAGAAGTCGGCCGCCGCCTCGTACAGCCCGCCCACGTGCTTCGGCTCAACATCGGGAATGTCGACCAAAGCCAGATGAGGCGAGTCGCCTTCGAACTGCGCGCTGAGCGATCTGTAGGCATGGTCCAACATGTCCAGGTCGTTGCTGACCGTGCATTGCACGCCAACCTCCTCGAGCAACGGCGTGACGATGCGGCGGTGATCTTCCGAACGGACCTCGACCTCTCGCGGACGGTGCGGCTCGCCGGCTAGCGGCCCGTGCATGGCGTCGGCCAATCGAGCACGGAATTGTTCCGGCGAAGGCGATCCGGGGCTGAGCTCGAACATCAGGACCACATCGTTCGTTCGATCACCCACCAGGATCACCCAGGGGCGGCCCGGGGCGTCGTCCATGTCGATCCACGTGGACATTTGATAGGCGTCCATCTGCCAAACTTCATCGAAGGCCTGAGGCAGTTCGAGCACTTGGCGGATGTCATCCGCCATATTGCCGCTGGACATCCGGTTCGATGCCCGGGGAAGGAATTCGCTGAGGCTCTCTATCGCCCGGTCGACGTGTTCCATCGACTTGAGGTACTGGCAAGCGATTTGTACGTTGTCTAGCCGTTTGTTCCACACTTTGACTCGTTTCTTGGTGGCCGTCTGGATCATTTCCGGCCGTCGCGGCTCGCCGACCAACGGATGCAACATGGCGCCGACCAGTGCCTCGAGGATATCCCCGTCGGTTGGCCGGTCGGGCTGGGTTTCCAAAGCCACGCCTTCTCCGGACGCGGCGTCGACGACGATCGCGGCCCAAGGAGGCTTCTCTTCGCCTTCCATCATGCAATCGGCCGGCAAGCGGCGGATATCGACCTGCCAGAGTTCCCGTTCCACCTGCGGCAGCTCGCGCAGCTCGTCAGCGAAGTCGTAGAAGTCGAACGACTCGGGCCCCGGTCCCGGCAACCCCACGCCGGAGGCAGTCCGCAGCCAGGCGATAGCGCCCGGCGTGGCTCGCCATGAGGGCAGGAACTCGGACGCGTACAACATGGCCTCATCCTCGCCGCCAGGGCTGAAGTGGCCCGGCAACTCGCGCGGTATGTGGACATCGCCGAGCAAGCATCGCGGAACGTACTCGTTGCCCTTTTGAGCTTCGGCCAGTGCCTTGCGGGCGGACTTCGAGTCGCCCTCGCGCCGGAAGGTCAGCAAGACGTTTCCATACATCCAATGCGCCGTGTCGTCTTCTTCGAACTGTTCGAGCAACTGCTCGGCATCCTTGTGGCAGTTGGTCTCGAGGTAGTATCTAAGCAGAAGCCATCGAACACCCTGGTTATCCATGGGGTTCAGACGCAACATATCCCGGCAGTGTTCGATACTCTTGTCGCGTTGTCCGTCCGCCCACAGGCACTGGGCCAGTTCGAGCTTGGCTCGCATGTACGGTCGAGTTTCCAGAACACCCCAGAAATGTTCGGCACAATCACGGAATGTTTCTTCTCCCAGCGCGCGTTCGCCGGACGCCACGGCCTTTTGCAGTAACTCCTTGACCTCGTCAAAACTTCGGGCCTCTTCGGCCAGGAGCAAGTAGGCGTCGGTGCAGTCGGGACACACGTCCAGGGCTTTGCGCACCAAGTTTTTCTGCTGTGAAGGCGAGGCATCGAAGGCCTCGTACATGATCTGCTGAGCCCGCGCTTGCGGCGAATCCTCGTCCCAAACACCGCTCCCCAGCGGGAGCCCCGCCAAGATACCCTCCATGGCCCGACGATCGGGAAACGGCGGCGGGTTGTCAAACGGAGAATCCTCGAACAAGTCATCACCGAAGACCGGTCCGTCGAAGAAGAACTCCCTCTCATTGGCCTTCTTCGAGGCCTGCTTGCGTTTCCGCTTCTCGGCCTTCTTGCGTTTGATGGCCGCCGTCTTCTGTTTCCTGGCCTTGTTCTTACTCATCCCGAAGACTCCTCGTGCCGCACCGTGGGAAAGAAACCATCGCCAAGTTTGACGCCACGGAAGCCCCTTGTCCAGCCCCGAAAAGGGGGGCAGGCACCGAGCTGCGAAGATTTCCGGCGGGTTTAGCATCCACTGATGCTCGGAGCCAGTCCCCTTTTTCCACTCCACACAACCGACTTTGCAGACCTCCTGGCATTCCAACCCGGGGATTTGACATTTGGCGCCCAATCCACGATGATGAAGCAGTAGCGGAGAAATACCTCGCTATGGGGGGGAGTTCAAGATTCGCTTTCTCGGAGCGAATTACCTTCAACACAACCACCGAACCAATGTGGAAGGAGGTGTATCGTGGATGCTGTTTTTATGGTCTGCGCCGCCATCGGCTGTACCGTGCTGATCGCGCAATTCGTACTGACGCTGATTGGCCTGGGTGGCGAAACGTTTGACATCGACATGCCCGGCGACATCGATTTCGATACCGACTTCGACACCGATTTCGGTGGTGTCGACGCAAGTCATGTCGATTCGACGTGGCTGTTCGGAATGATCTCGTTCCGTACGGTCGTGGCTGCCCTGGCCTTCTTCGGTTTGGCCGGCCTGGGAGCTCAGGCGGCGGGAGCCTCGGTTTTCTCGCAGTGGCTCGTGGCGGTGGCGGACGGCTTGGCAGCCATGTATGGCGGCTACTTCCTGCTGCAGAGCCTGAAGCATCTTAAATCGGAAGGTACCCCGCGGATCGCTCGTACCGTGGGAAAACATGGCACCGTCTATACGACCATTCCGGCCGACGACTCGGCTGCCGGGAAAATTCAGATTAACCTGCAAAACCGGACTATGGAATATCTTGCCATGACTTCCGGGCACGCGCTCGCTCCGGGAGCTAAAGTTGTGGTAACAGACGTAATCACCTCGAATACGGTTCAGGTTGAGCCGTTCTTAGAAACAGAAAGGGATTCCCATGTCTAACCTATCTCTATTTGCCCAGTTGGGGCCGCTAGGCGACCTTGGTACAATTGCCGCCATTACTGTGGTGATTGTGCTCGTTGTCCTGTTCAGCTTCGTGATGCTCGTAAAGGCGTTCTACAAACGCTGTCCAAGCAACCGCGTGTTGGTCATTTACGGTAAGACCAGCAAGGGCGAAGCCGCCACTTGTATGGCCGGAGGAGCCAAGTTCGTCGTGCCGCTGGTCCAGGACTATGCCTGGCTCAGTCTCGAACCGATGCAGATCGAGATCCCGTTGCGCGGGGCACTGTCGATCGAAAACATTCGCGTGAATGTACCCAGCGTGTTCACCGTAGCCATCGGCACCACGCCGGAACTGATGACCAACGCGGCCATCCGCCTGTTGGGGTTGAGCTTCCACGACATCGAGAAGCAGGCCTCGGAAATCATCTTCGGGCAGCTCCGCCAAGTGATCGCCTCGATGCGGATCGAGGACATCAACCGCGACCGCGACACGTTCCTTACCCATGTGCAAAACTCGCTCGAACCGGAGCTGTTGAAGATCGGCCTGAAGCTGATCAACGTGAACATTACCGACATCACCGACGAGTCGGGCTACATCGAAGCCATCGGGCAGAAGGCGGCCTCTGAGGCCATCCAGAACGCCCGCGGCGACGTGGCCGACAACGAGAAGATGGGCGCCATCCGCGTGGCCGACGCCGAGCGGGAAAAGGCCATCGAGGTCGCCGACGCCGAAAAGATCCAGAAGATCGGTACCCGAGAAGCCATGCGGACCCAGGCCGTTCGCGTTGCTGACCTCGACAAGGAACAGCAGGTCGGCGAACAGTCGGCCAAGTTCGAGCAAGATGCACAGGTTAAAGAAGCCGAGCGCGAAATGCGTATCAAGCTGGCCGACGCCGACGCCCGCGCGGTCGAGGGCGAGAACCTCGCCAAGGCCGATATCGCCGCCTCCCAGGCAGAGTTGCAAGTGAAGCGTGCCGAAGCCTACGAGTTGGGCGAAACCCGCAAGGTTCGTGCCGAGGCCGCCGTACTCGAGGCCGAGCACCATGCCCGAGCCAAGGCCGCCGTGGCCGAAGCCGAACGGGTCGAGGCCAAGCGGCGTGCCGAGCTAGAAGCTCCGGCCAAGGCCGAGAAAGCCAAGATCATGGTCGAGGCCGAAGCCGAAGCGGCCAAGCTCCGCATCGAGGCCGAAGGTGAAGCGTCCGCCATCTACGCCAAGCTCGAAGCCGAAGCCCGCGGCCAGTACGAAATCCTGGCCAAGAAGGGTGATGGACTCGAACGGATCGTCGAAGCATGCGGCGGCGCCCAGCAAGCCTTCCAGATGTTGATGCTCGAACACTTCGACAATCTGGTCGACGCCTCGGCCAAGGCCATCTCGAACATCAAGTTCGACAAGGTGGTCGTCTGGGACACCGGCAACCAGAACGGCACCAGCAGCACGGCCAATTGGCTAACCAACATGGCCCAAACCTTACCGCCGATGATGCAAGTCATGAAAGACATCGGCGGAGTGGAAATACCCGAGACGCTCGCCAATCTGGGCAGCATCGGCAAACAGACCGAAACCAACGGCAAGCAATCCGAACCGGTTACCACTGCGGAAACGCCGAAGGAGTAGTCGCTCCTAATCGCAACAACCAATAACGAAGCCCAGGGGTTGCAACCCCTGGGCTTTTTCTATGTAATCACGGCAACGTTCCTCAATAGGCCGTCGATTCCGGCTCGAAGTATTCGCTGGGATGCTTGCAGGCGGCACACTTCGCCAGCGGCTTCGTGCCTTCGTGAATGTAACCGCACACGCTGCACTTCCATCGGATCGCCGTCTCCCGCTCGTAGACGGTGCCGTTCTCCACCATTTCCAGCAGCTTGCGGTATCGCTCTTCGTGGTGCTTCTCGATCTTGGCGATCTGCTTGAACAGTCTGGCGGCCTCGGCGTTGCCTTCCTCTTCGGCTTCCTTGGCGAAGGTGGGATACATCTGCGTGGTCTCGTAATGCTCTCCCTCGACGGCCTCTTTCAGGTTGGCCTTCGTATCCCCAATCCCGCCCAACAGGGCCAGTTCATCCTTGGCGTGCCGCATTTCATTGGCGGCAGACTCCTCGAAGACCTTGGCGATATAATGATAGCCTTCCTTTCGAGCGACCTTGGCAAAATACGTATACTTGTTCCTAGCCTGCGATTCGCCCGCAAAAGCCGCTTGTAGATTATCTTCCGTCTTACCCATCTCGTTCTCCTTAGCGTGTTCGTTTGATCCAACTTGAAAAGATCCTCACAGGATACTATTCGTGCCATCGAGTGTCAACCCGCCGAAGCGCACGAAGCAAGTAGAGCCCACGAAGCCCACGGGTTGCAACCCGTGGGCTTTTCTCCTAGGCTGGGTAGTTTCCAATCGGAGGCTATCCCCCGTGAGAAACGCTCTATTCGCCGCTGCCCTCTGTCTTGGACACCTCTCGCTCGCCGACGCAGCGGAAACGCCGTATGTCTTGCACGTCGCTCCCAACGGCAACGACCAATGGTCCGGCACATTGGCCGAGCCGAACGAGACCCAAACCGACGGGCCCCTCGCGACCGTTGCCCGAGCACGCGATGCGATCCGCCAGCGCGACGAGAGACTCGATAGACCGGTCGTGGTCACCATTCGCGGCGGAACCTACTTCCTCACCGAGCCGCTCATTTTCACACCCGCCGACTCGGGCACGGCCCAGTGCCCCGTCACCTATCGAGCCTACCCGGGCGAAAAACCGATCCTCAGCGGCGGACGAACCGTCGAGCGTTTCACGAAAGAGACCGGCAACCTCTGGTCGGTCGAGATCCCCGAGGTCAAAGATGGGCAGTGGTACTTCTACCAACTCTTCGTCAACGGCAAGCGCTGCACTCGGGCAAGGATCCCCAACCGCGGATACCTCCGCACCGAACGCACCTTGCACGAGCGGTTCTATTATCAGAACGACGACATCCAACGCTGGACCAACTTCGAGGACATCAGCGTGGTGTTGATGCACCTTTGGGAAGCGTCGGTCCACTTCGTCGACGAGTTGGACGAACAGAAACGGATGGCCCGACTCAACTCGCGGATCCCTTGGGGTGGGTTCTATCCGCCTTGGGAACGGCATCAGCGATACTACGTCACCAATGTGCTCGAAGGCCTCGACGCGCCGGGCGAGTGGTACTTAGATCGCAAGTCGGGGCGGCTCTCCTATTACCCTCGCCCGGGCGAAGACATGGCCACGGCTCAAGTGATCGCCTCGCGACTGCCGGTCACGCTAATCGAATTGCGCGGCGAGCCGGCCCAAAACCAGTTCGTCGAGCACCTGCATTTCGAGGGCCTCTCGTTGCAACATGCCGACGCCGATCTTTCACGCAATGTGATCAACAGCGGTCAGGCCGCCGCCGGGCAACGGGCCGCCGTCATGGGTATCGGACTGCGCCATTCGAGTTTTCGCCGTTGCGAGATCGCCCACGTCGGCGAACATGCCATTTGGCTGCGGACCGGCTGCCAGGACAATCAAATCGCCGAGTGTTACCTCCACGACATGGGCGCCGGCGGCGTGCGGATCGGTGAACCGGGCACGGCCGCCAGCAAGGCCGAAGCGGTCGAGCGAAACACGGTCGACAACAACCTGATCCACCATGGCGCCCGGCTGTTCCATGGGGCGTGCGGCGTCTGCGTGGCGCGGAGTTCTTACAACCAAATCACGCACAACGACATCAGCGACTTCGGCTGGATCGGGATCGCCGTGGGCTGGCAGTGGGGTTATCAACCGACCACGGCCCATCACAATACGATCGATTTCAACCACGTCCACCATATCGGGCACGGCATCATGTCTGACATGGCGGCCATCTACACGCTCGGCATCTCGCCCGGCACGACCGTCCGCAACAACCTGATCCATGACGTGAAAGCCTATCCGAAATACTACAACAAGGAACTGATCACCGGCGGCGGCTATGCACCGCAAGAGGCCAGCGGCATCTATCCCGACGAAGGCACTTCCGAAGTGCTTTTCGAGAACAACGTGGTCTACAACGTCGACGGCCGCTGCTTCGGCATCAACTACTGCCGCGATAACACGCTGCGCAACAACATCTTCGCCCAATCGCCGCACGGCCTGGGGCTAAACATCGCCGACGCCGGGCACCTGCAGATCGACGCCCAGCGAAACATCATCTGCTGCACCACGCCGGAGATCCTGTTCGGCGCCTGGCTGGGCAAGCAGGTCATGGACAACAACCTCTATTGGGTCACGTCCGGCGAACCGCCCGTCTTTTCCGGCCGCACGCTGGCCCAGTGGCAGGCCGAAGGATACGACCAGCACTCGATCGTGGCCGACCCGGGATTCGTTGACCCGGCCGCGGGCGACTTCCGTTTGCGGCCCGACTCGCCGGCCTTGAAGCTCGGATTCAAGCCGATCGACATCGACGCGGCCGGGCTCTACGGCAATCCCGAGTGGGTCGCCATGGCCGAGAACCTGACACAGCGCGAGGACGACCCCGACCCGCCGCCGCGATGGCCCGAGCCGATCGACGAGGATTTCGAGGACTCGCTCGCGGGCGAATACCCGGTCCGAGCCACTCCGATCTGCCGCGGTCTCACCCGAGTTCACATCACCAACGAGACGTCGGCCGGCGACGGGCGTCAGTGCCTGAAGTTCATTGATGCTGGCGGCGTGCCCGAAACGTTCTGTCCGCACATCAACTACCAGCCGAACTTCAAGACGGGCCCGGTCGCGTTCTCCTGCCAGATCAAGAACCCCAGCGCCGCGCCCGCCACGATCCAGATCGAAATGCGCGACTGGCGTCAGCTATCCTACCGCGTCGGTCCCAGCCTAACCCTACGCAAAGACGGCCAACTGCTGGCCGCCGGCCGCGAGTTGGCCAAAATCCCGCTGGACCAATGGATCACACTACAGATCAACTTCACATTAGGCCAGGGCGCTGAAGAGACCTATAAGCTAACTCTCACCGTCCCCGACCAACCCCCAAAGACCTTCACGCTCCCCCACACCACGCCCAATTTCCAAATCCTAACCTGGCTAGGCTTCTCGAGCCTCAATGACGCCAAGGCCACCTTCTACCTCGACGAAATCCGGCTCGAACAGGAATAGGTCGAGTATTGGGGCAGGTATATAGGGTCGGATGATCGCAGTTCACCACCGAAAGACAGGAAACCAGCATACTCGACCCCCCGGGTAGTGGGGGCATTCTTGTCTCGCGGGTTGACAGAACCGAGGTTTCCTTTATACTAGTGGTTTGGCACGGTAGGAGAGGATGGTTTCTTCTCGATGTGGTTATTCTCGCTGCAGGCGAACTTGCAGCCAAGTACGAAAGGGCCGCGGCGACTTTTCGCGGAGGGCCCGTTTTTCATGGGGGGTTGACGACATGAGACAGGATCGATCGGAGATGGCGATTTGGGGAGTGTGGCTTTGCAGTGCGACACTCGCATTTTTTTCCTGGGCGAGCACCACGCAGGCTGGAGTTGTGATCGCTTGGGGTGACAATTCGGAGGGCCAAAGCAACACTCCCGAGGGAGACGATTTTGTCTCGGTCTCTGGCGGCTTCTGGCATAGCCTGGCACTTCGTGAGGACGGCTCGTTGGAGGCCTGGGGCGAAGATGGACCGGCCGTGAACGACGTGCCGTCGGGAAACGATTTTGTGGCCATTTCCGCCGGAGGGACGCACAACTTGGCACTGAAGGACGATGGCTCGATCGTAGCCTGGGGGGAGAACAATTTCGGACAGGGCGAACCGCCATTGGGCGATGATTTCATCGCGATTTCAGCCGGGGCAAACCATAATTTGGCCCTGAGGGACGATGGTTCCATCGAAGCGTGGGGAAAGGACACCTATGCGCAAAATGGATTGCCCTCCGGCGGTGGATTCCTTGCAGTGGATGCCGGAGGCGTGCATAGCCTGGCGATCCGCGCCGATGGGTCGCTGGCCATGTGGGGTGCCGTCGACGAATTCCCGCTCGTTCCCGAAGGCAACGATTTCGTCGACGTCGCTGCTGGAGGCTTTCACAGCATGGCCCTACGGCAGGACGGGACAATTGAGGCCTGGACCTCTTGGGACTTCGCCGGAGAGACTACCGACATCCCGCCTGGGAAGTCTTTTGTGGACATCGAAGCCGGATGGCTCAGCAGCATGGCGATCCGAAGTAATGGCTCGCTCGTCGTCTGGGGAGACCTCGAAACGGGCAAGTCGGTCGTGGAACTGGGAGAAGGCATCGTCGACTTTGCCGCCGGGCAGAGCCATGCCCTGGCCATTCAAGTCGTGCCGGAGCCCTCGACCGTCCTACTCTTGGCCAGCGCCGCCGTCAGTCTTCTTCTCATGCGCCGCCGCAGGTCGCGCAACGGCTAGTTCACGCCCGTGAACCACCAGCTCTGCCGTTTCTCGTGAGCGGCAAGGCGCTAGCCGCCGGTTTCGACGAGGCAACCGTCGTCCGAAAATACCGGTGGCTGGCGCCATTCCGCTCACAACAGTCCGAAGCAACGGGCAAAAACGGGGCAGCGCGAGAGCCGGCGTCAGGCCGTGATTACCGATTAGCGGCAATTCTTTGCAAGTGCGCCCCGGCCGTCGCCACCAGAGCCGCGGAGACGGCCCCGGTCTATATCGGACTGAACGAACCACTGAAGCTGCGCGTGTTCATCGACAAAAGCGTGGTGGAAGTGTTCGTCAATGGCAAGCAGTATGTGGCCGTGAGGGTCTATCCTACCCGAGCCGACAGTCTCGGCGTTTCCATTGTGGCACGAGGCCAGAACGCCGGGCTAAACAAACTGACCGCATGGCAAATGAATCCCATTTGACAGAGCTTCAAGATAGCGGCCGCTTGGCACGCTTTGCGCCGTACTTCAATTCACCGCCAATATCTCGGCGGCCGTTTCACAAAGCGTGCGAGCATCCAACTCACTGGGCGCCTCGGCCACGGCGCGAACTATCGGCTCGGTGTTGCTCGGGCGAACCAATAGCCAACGGTCCGCCCAGTCGAGGCGAAGTCCGTCGAGCCGGTCCGGCTTGGCGTCGGAGAAATGACGCGCCAAGGCGTCCAGACCGGCGGGAACCTGCTCTTTGGGCAGCGAAATTTTGGTCTTGACGATCTCGTAACGCGGCAGTTCGTCGGCCAATTGGCCGATCTTCATCTCGCGGGCGGCCATCGCGTCGAGCAATTGGGCCATGCCCACGAAACTGTCGCGAACCAACCCCACGCGCGGATCGATCGGGCCGCCGTTCCCCTCGCCGCCGAACAGGGCTTCGTGCTCGAGCATCGCGTCGACCACGTTCGCCTCGCCAACCGCCGATCGATGAAACGTCACGCCGTACTTGGCGGCCAGATCCTGCGACATCCGGCTGGTCGAACAGTTGGTCACGATCGGTCCGGTGCGCTGCCGCAGCAGATGGTCGACACACAGAGCCACCGTGTATTCCTCGCCGATGTAACGGCCCGTCTCGTCGATCAGGGCCAATCGATCGGCGTCGGGGTCCTGGCAGAACCCGACATCGGCGCCCGTCTCGGTTACGGCCGAGAGCACGCCGGAAAGGTTCTCGGCCGTCGGCTCGGGCGTATGGTCGAACTGTCCGTCGGGTATCTCGCCGAGCACCGTCACCCGGCAGCCAAGTTGTTGCAACAGAGGTCGTCCCAACGGGCTTCCGGCGCCGTGGTTGGCATCTAGCAGCACGTTGAACTTTCGGCTTCGAATGCGCTCGACATCGACCGTGGCCAAGACGGCCGCGAGATGGGCCGAGATCGAATCGTCGCAGGTTTGGCCCGTCCCTAATTGATCGTGCGGCGCCCAGTCGGTTTCGTTGGCTTGATACCGGGCCAACACCTTCTCGCCGGCCACGGCGGGGATCACGCGTCCGTCGGCCGAGAAGAGTTTGATGCCGTTGTACTGGATCGGGTTGTGGCTGGCCGAGATCTGGATCCCTCCGGCCGCCTGGAGGTTGCGGATCAGGATGCCGGTCGTGGGCGTGGCCGCGATGCGTGCGTCGATCGTGTCGCGTCCGGCCGCCTGCAAGCCAGCCTGGATCGCGCCGGCGAGCATCGCGCCCGAGCCGCGACTGTCGCGCGTGATGACTATTAGCCCGGGCGGCATGGCGGCGGCAAAGGCCGTCACATAACGAACGGCCACGTCCGGCGTGAGGGTTTCCCCGACAATTCCCCGCAATCCGGACACACTAATAATCAGTTCGCTGGCCATGGGCTACCTTTTCAACACACTTGCAGTCATTCAACGGGCTACTGGGGTTGGTCATAGCAGCGAGCATGCGGCTCGCCTCACAGACTCCATCCCGCCCTGACCGAGGCAGTATAGGGCCAATGCGGCCGGCAAGAAAGGCGATTTCGCCCGCCCGAATCATTGGCGTTATTTGTCCCAGTGTTTGTCACCGCGACTGGGCCCAAACGCGACTGGACCCAAACGAAAACGTTCGCCGCAAGTCGTTTTGGTACAACGACTTGTGGCGAACGCCAAGAAGCTTCAGCGGAGAGGACAGGATTTGAACCTGCGGACCAGTGTGACCCGGTCACCGGTTTAGCAAACCGGCGCTTTCGACCACTCAGCCACCTCTCCGAAACCCTTATGGTGCAAGGGTTTATATCTTTATTATCACATGGATTATGCGTTTGCCGCACTACCGCATATACTACTTTTAGTGAAATCTCCTGCCATAAGATGGGGTGTAAAGTTGCCCTGCCCGTTGTGTGGCCAGGCGAGGCCACCAAAAACCCTTTATCCAAGGCGACACAATGTCCAATTCTACCTCAAAAGGGCGTGCTCGAAAAGCCGCCACGAACCGCCCCCCCCAAACCTTACGCGGATTCCCCGCTCGGCCCGCACCCTCAGTGGCGCTTGGCAAAAGAAGATCAACCGCAAGATCCACTATTTTGGCCGATGGGGGAGACGTGTCAACGGCAAACTGGAACGGCTTCCCG
>CAYYOX010000051.1:0-11877 GCA_964473065.1 uncultured Planctomycetaceae bacterium
ACATCTTATCCACGATGCCGTCCACACGTTGCGCTAAATCTCTATCCTTGCCTGACATCTTTTTTCTTGTTTGTCGCGCCAGAAGCGCCAAAAATGCCATAATACCCCGTAGTGCGGCTGGCTGCCTGGCAAAACGCGTTGTATTTATCCGTTTGGGGAGCTTTTTCGCATAGTATGGGCTATGATTGTATTGGGTTAGAATCTCAGTTCTAGATGGAAGCAATCATGGAGGTCTTTGCGTATATTGTGCCGTGGGTGTTCGGGAGTCTTTGTGTGGGGGTCGCGGCCGGATTCTTCGTCGGGCGCAACCGTACCCAGGGCGCCGAAACCGAAGATGCCGAACAACAACGGCGCACCGTGATGAAAGTGCTGGTCGAACTGCTCACCTCGGCCGAGCAGATCAGTACCGATGTGAAGTGCCACAACTCGGAAATCCAAGAGACGGCGCAGCACGTCGGTGATTTGTCGGTCAGCGGCGAAATGGCGGATGTGAAGAAGTCGCTGTTGGGGCAGATCTCCGCGCTGCTGAATTCGAACAATCGGCTGCAAGGGGACCTCGACTACTCGCGTTATCGCATGGAAGAGCAGGCCCAGCAGATCGACCATGCCCGACGCGAGGCCCGTACCGACACCTTGACCGACGTGGCCAATCGCAAGTCTTTTGACGAAAAGCTACATCTGCTCACAGCCGGATGGACTCGCGAGGGGCAGCCCTTCGCGCTGATCCTCATCGACGTGGATCTCTTCAAGCGCATCAACGACGCCCACGGACATCAGGTCGGCGACCGCGTGTTGAGCGAGCTGGGGAAATGGCTCAAGCAGTGGGTGCGCGAGGGCGATTTCGTGGGCCGCTATGGCGGAGACGAGTTTGCCATTCTGATGCCGCACGCCGAGTTCGACGTGGGGATGGAGCGGGCCGAAATGATTCGCCAAAACACGGCCGAAAACACCTCCTGCGTCGCCGTTCGAGGCGACCAACTCTCGATTTCGCTGAGCATCGGCGTCACCTCGACGGAAAAAGGCGATACGGCCGAGTCCATACTGCAACGCGCCGATCAGGCCCTGTACGTCTCGAAAGAGCGAGGACGCAACCAGGTCAACGGCATCGGGCCAACCGAAGAGGAGGAGAGTTGCAGCGACGAGGCGGAGTCAAAGGGGTTAGGGGCGAGGGGTTAGGATCTGTAGGGTGGGTCGAGCAGCGAAGACCCACGCGTCAAGAATTCACAGAGACCACCCTACGAAGATTTCCCGAATAGTTGCGCTGTATGGTCGCTGAAGCGACCACACCCCTCCTAGCGTACGCGGCAACGGAAGCGGATTACGGCGCCTTCGCCTACGGGCAGGGGATTCGCGACCTCGCATCGCAAGACGAGCGAATCGCCCTCGTTCGGTTGCGTGGAGAATTCCGCCTCGACGCTGCATTGGGCACTGTCGGGGATGTATTCCAGCCGCGTGGTGAGGTTGTCGACGATCGTCACGTTGCCGATCAGTTGGTCGCCCACGTTGTCGAAGCGGATCGTAAAGGCTACCTCGTCACCCGGGCTGGCGAACTGGGTCGAAGCCACTTTCACCACACGCAACTTGGGCTTGCCCGGCGGGGACTTGACCGTGTGGACCGAATAGAGACTCTCGTCGCTGACTTCGGCCATGGCGGCCTGCTCGTCGAGGATAACTTGCACGGCCTGTTTCAATGACCAGGCTTGAGCCGCTTGGGAGCCACGTGCCAGGAAAGCCGTCTCGCCGGCGGCGATGGCGCCGGTGCGGATGAGTTGGAAATCCTCGTACGCCCGGAAGGCATCCTGGAACGCTTCCGGCCCGACCGTGTCGGACAGTGTCCCGTTACCCCATTTCGTGCGGAAAGCAGACGCCAAACGCCGACCCACCTGACGATCGGCCTGTATGTGTTGCTTGTTGTCGGCCACGAGTTGAACGATGGTGGGACTTTCCAACCTAACCGGCGAATAAACGCCGGCCGAGCGGTTGGCCTGTTCGTTGGCCGCCAACCCGACCACTTGTCGCACCGCACCGAAGCGAGGGCTGTAGATGTGGACCCGATTGCTCGGCTGAACCAGCGTTTCTCCGTCGAGCGTATCGTAATGGGCGATCGTATCTTCAAGCTCCAACCCTTTTATCTCCCAGTCTTCACTTACCTGGACCGGCAGGCCGTGATCCCCGCCGTCGCGCAAGTACTCGTCCTCGGGCCATGGTTGGCTAATCCCCGGCGGCGACCACGGTCCACCCGGTGTATATGCCAACGGCACACCTTGCTCCATGCCGGGTGGGCCCATCGGTCCGGTGAAGGCTTGCGGCGGCAGACTTGGATATCCCGAACCATCAAGCGCCGAGGCGTCGTAGATCGGCTGCACGGAGCTTCGGCAAGAGCAGAGCGCCAGCGCACACATCCCGATCAGGACCATTTGCCACCAGTCGGGCCATCGGGTTCTGTTCGTGTTGGCCGTGGCGATCACGTTCATTGTTGCCCCAATATCTCCGGCTGTGGCGAAGGATAGTCGGCAAATGGCGGGCAGCCAAATAGAAACGTGGCGTCGAATGCCTCGGCCGGATCCGGCAAGCGGGCGCCCAGCCGCAAAATGGCAACCGGTCGACCCAAGGCGTCGGCCGTGGACAAGGGATCGCGCGTGGGACCTACGTCGAACCAGTTGCCTTGCGAATCCTCGCGGACCGGCATGGCTTGGGTCGGATCTTCCAGATAGATCACCCGAGTGACGAACTTGCCGTCGATCGCCAATCGCAGGTCTTCCTCGGTCAACTGGATCGGGATGGGAAACCGTCGCTGTTGATCTTGGGGAGCATAGAGCCGATCGACGATTTCGATCGTCGGAAAGACTTCGGCTCCCGGTCGCATGGGGATCTGCATGACCCGAATGCGATAGACCTGCCCGATCAACATGCCGATTTTGCGTGGCGCCGACCGGGGCTCCTCGAAAGTCCCGTCGATCGCCAGCGAAACCGAAGCCCCCTGGGGGGCCTTGATTTCAACCGGCTGAAAGAATCCGGGCAATGGCCCGCCCCGCTGGAGTTGCCAGCTGCCAATCGCTCCCGGTGGCATCCCGCCCTGATGCAGGTAGTGCGTCGATGTCTCGTCGGCCGACAGCAAACTTGCTGCCCCTAGGCCGAGAAATACAACCACTACCAAGTTGCGGGCAACTCGTTGCCTGGATGTCGCTTCCAGTGATGCACGACAGCGGAGCTGGTGGACCATTGTCACGGATAGGAAAATCTCGATAAGTTCGATACATGAAACGCCGGGCCAACCCCGGCCGTTGAACGTTAATAACCACCGGCAGACGCCCCGCTGCCGATAGCGGGAAACGCTTTCTCGACCACGTAAGCATGGCTAGCCGGCTTGGGATAGCTGAAGCCCGGGTCCTGACGCACGTCGATCTTCATTTGACGCGTCGGCTTGGGCATCTTCATGTGCGTATGGTTTCTGATTACGTGTTTCTGCAATCCGGCCGGTCCCCCCAGCGGTATGTGCGGCGGGCCAGGCAATCCGATCGGCGTGCCCGTTATCGGCATCCCGTACTGCGGGCCGGAAATGCCCGAAATATAGGCCGTCGAAATCGTGCTCGGTCCGCCACCTAACGGTGTTCCCAGGCCGCCCATAGATTGGCCGCCCATCGCTTGACCACCGCCTTGCATGTACGAAGCTTGCATCACGCCGTTGTCGCCAGCCACACCGGGCAGGCCCAAATCCTTGTTTCCAACCCGCAGGATGGCCAGGATCGCTCCGCGGCGGTCGGCTTCGACAATCGGATCCACGCCCGGATCCAACCGCGTGCTGACCAATGTCTCGACGCCTGCTAAGGCCAGTTCCTGGAACTCCGCGTCGGGTAGATAAATTACCTTGGTCACGAAGTTGCCCGAGAGGACCTGATCGAAGTCTTCTTCGGTAAACTGGACGGGAATCGCGTTATGCGAGAGAAACGCCTCGGTCCGCGGCATGGAAGGCCCGACCTCGAGCGTCGGATACAACTCCACGCCGGCACGACCCGGGACGTTGGTCAACTTCAGTCGATAAATGGCCCCTTGAGGGAAGTTGTATCGGCCGGGACAGATCAATGGATCGGAATCGAACATGCCGGGCATACTCACGTCCCAGGCAACCGCCATCCCTTCCGGTCCCACAAAGGCGACCTGGGATGTCTGATTCGTAACCGGACAGGACGGCTGATAGGCGGCAATGCCGGGTCCCGGGCCACCGACGCCCGGTCCGGGACGCATCAGTATGTCGGCCGGCGGCAGGTTGTGCGTCAGTGGCCGCCGACAACCGACGACCGCCACGCTTATCAATAGTATGGAAATCAGTGAAATCCTCATCGTATTCCCCCCTGGTTTGGCACCGACTATCGGCTGAGATGAGTTGTGTTCTGAATTAACCAAAATCCCCAACGGCCCATCGCGATTGGCGTGGACCACGTCACGCTGCCGCCTTACAATGTCAACCCGACCGGAGGAACAGTGTTCCCCGCGGCCCCACGGATTGCGCAAGGCTTTCGGCGCAGTCGAGGCTTCTGTGGACTATTGGTCGGCCTGTTACAACCCGATTCTTTGGTAAATCCGTTAATACCGGCAAAATGCGGTTCAAATTTCCCATCTTACTACTCCTAGGGTTGGTCTCCTCTGGACTAGATGTCGAGGATGCGCACTCACAGCAAGTCGCCCCGTCCCGGCCGAGTGCTCCAGGCGAGAGGACCCCCGCACGTCAATCCTCGACCGCCGATGGAGCCGTAACTCCCTACCCAGAAACACCTTGCGGCAAGGATCTCTTGGCCGCATCCATCCGCACCTTGGAAGCTTACCGGTCCATCTCCGCCGAGATCCTGCATGAAGTCGATCTGTTCGACCAACGTCTGGTCGGATCGGGCCAGTATTGGGAGCAACGACAGGGAAGGCCACTAATGCGGCTGGTCTTGAAGCTCCAAGTGGGTGATAAGACCAGCAGCCTGCAGCAGGTTTGCGACGGGCAATTCCTCTGGACCAACCGCAACCTGCGCGGAAAATCCAAGCTCACCCGTCTCGACGTGGCTCGCGCCGAACAAGCTCTGCGGCAAGTCGCCAATGAGCCGCCTAGAGAGGATCTCCACATCCTGCCGGGAATCGGCGGTTTGGCCAAAGTGCTGCGCGGTCTTTCGGCTGCCTTCGAGTTTACCTCGGCCGAACCGGGACGCTGGGGTAAGGAACAACGTCCCGTCTGGCGACTTCACGGACAGTGGAGAGTGCGTTGGCTGACCAAGATCCTACCGGACCAGAAAGAGGCCCTTGCGGAAGGCGAGCCGCCCGACTTCAGTAAGCTTCCGCCGCACCTGCCAGATCGGGTCGTTCTGTTGCTCGGACAAGACGATCTGTTCCCCTACCGAATCGAGTATCGTCGCTCGACATCAAGTGACCCCGAGCAATCCCGGGCCCTGGTAACCATGCAGTTGTTCAACGTCACACTCAACACGCCGTTGGACCCCACGCTATTCAGCTATCAGCCGGGCGACCTGGAGTATTCCGACGAAACGGCCCGCTTCCTGAAACAACTCGGCGTCAAGGAAGAGGACGTTCCTTAGCCCGGACGATGCGCCGTTTAGCGGCCGACGGCACGTCGGCCTGAACTTGGCGCCGCGAAAGAACCGACGTACCTTCGGATGCTAAACAACGCAGGGGCCAACATTTTCCGGCGAACACTTATCGCCACGCCGGTGGTTGGCGCGTTGCTTGGAACGGCTGCTGGCTGGGGTCGCACAGGTTCACCAGCGGCGCCCCATTATAGTTCGGCATTGTCCATTGCTCGCCGACGACGGCCCCGGGACGATTGATCTGTACCTTACCCAAGTCCAAACGCATCGAGAACTGCGCTGCGGGGCATTGGATGGTTACGTTGGACGGCATCACCAGATCGGTCAGCGGATCGCGTCGGTGTCCGGCAGCCACTGAGCTAGCCAATAGTCGGCCCTGGGCATCGTGAAGATGTTGCTCCAGGACCCAGCCTTGCGCCCCGTCGAGGATCGTGGTCTTCGTGACCGGCCCGCGGGCCGTTTCGCGAATCGTGCGGATTTCCAGCCGATCGCCCGGCAAGGAGAATGGCCCTTGATGCGGCAAGGACGGGTCGAACTCGACCACGCCGAGCGCCTCGATCAGCCAATCCGGCTCGATCGGGATCATCTGCCGCGCTTGGCTGTGGGCGAACTGGTCGTGGCGGCAATAGTAGACGCCCGGCGGCTGATTGCGTTTCACCCAGAACCAAAACAGCTCATCGTTGCTGCCCAGGTCGACTTCCGGCCCGGTCATGGCCGTATCGCCCAGCAACCGCAACCGCCGGGGCCGCTCGAAGGCCACATTCGCCCGAATGGCCGGGAACCCCGGCACGCTGAGCCGAGCCTCCGGGGCCGAGAAGGATTCGATCCGCCCGCTGTTCCCATTGACCACCTGGACCACTTGTTCCAAGGTGGGCGAAGGCGGCAGCACGCGCGGCGCGGGACTGACATATTGCCGCACCATGTTCGGACACTGTGCGCCGCTGAGCCCGAACAGCCCCGTCGTGATAACCAACAGAAGTCGACACCGATATCCGTCCATGGATCCCTTGTCCCTATATCATATAAAGCCGCGACCACTGGTCGCGCCAGAATAGTGCTTAGTGTCGCGTTTTCCTCGCCGATGTTCGCGACCAACGGTCGCGGCTTTGTGATGTTCGCGACCAACGGTCGCGGCTTTATATTGCTATTGAACCGTGTTGTCCCTAATCCCTACTCCAACAGCTTAGCCAACTCATCCTGGATCTGTTCCACTCTGGATGCATCCGGCACGACGACCGGCACTTGATAGGTGGTCTCCCGGCGAGGGCAATATACGACCAACATCTCGTCTCCTTGTTGGTCCGGCTCTGCCTCTTCCAGTCGGAACACACGTCGGCGAACCATCAACAGGGCCAACACATACCGCATATCCGGCCGGTCGGGCTGCTCGGCCAACTCGTCGAAGAATTGCAGCATCACGTCGTTCGGCGCCCAGTGTTTCCGCTGGCTGCTGCGGTCGGGAATCTTCGACTTCCACCAACCGATCGCCTTCTCCGGCGGTCCCGGCCAGGCTTCCGTCGAATAGTCCAGCCGCACCACGTCACCACCTTCGGGCACCAACGCGGAAAAGTACTCCTCGCCGGGCGCCAATTCACGATCACTAACGTGACAGTGTCGCGTACATCGCTGAACGTCGTAATCCATCGTCGAGAAACAAGCAGGAAGAGGGTAATGATAAGACTCTAAACGGTCGGAACTTCAACCCAAGGTCGCGGGAGGATACACAAAACGGCCAAACAGCTCAATAGGCAGTGAAGAACCGGCAGTCGGTTCCGCCCGGGCCAATGCGAATATGCACCGGTTTGGAGCACCTAGGGCAATGCCCTTCGTATGCCGTTTCATCACGATTGATGTAGATTCGCGAGTAAACGTCGCAACAAGCGAAGGTAATGCCAATAAATCGGCCGGTACGACGCCCGCCCGGCGGTGTATTCTTGGCCCCACTTTCGCTCGACAGATCCAGGTTTTTCCCAATCATCTATCCCAGCCTACTTATGCCGCCCAGCTTCACGTTTACTCGGACCGCCCGGGCACCCTATCGTAATTCGGTCGTTTTGAGAATATCGTTTTGGAAATCGCCGGCTCTTCACGTGCTCCAATGATCTGCTACCCCCCGAAAATGACGGTGAACTTGACCGCTGGCTGTGTGTCTTGTATGCTTAGTCTGTTAGGCGTGTAGCGTGTATGAGAAATCATGCTCTGGAGATAATCATGCGGAGCTTGCGAAACTTATTGCCGTTATTATTACTGGCTCTTGCCAGTTCTCGGCCTTAGGGTTCGTTCGCTGCCTCCAATCCTTCAGCACTTACCGAACCCTGAGGCCGCCGGCCTTGGGGTTTTTTTGTTTTTTTCGGGGATGATTCCCATGCGGTGTGACGTTCGTTTCAATCAGCGGTTCGGACCAAGTAGGGCTTGGTTGGTGTTGCCCAAGCCGGCCAAGAGTCGGCATCAGACGCCCCGGTAATGTACACCAATCTTTCCACACCGAACCCGAGAGTTCATCATGCCCCAAGAGTCCACAATAACTGAAAACGAATCTCGACGAATCGTCATCTTCGACACGACGCTTCGCGACGGGGAACAATCGCCCGGCGCGAGCATGAACCTGATCGAAAAAATGGAAGTGGCCCAAGCCCTGGTCAACCTGGGCGTCGACGTAATGGAGGCCGGATTCCCCATCGCCTCGCCGGGCGACTTCGAAGCCGTGCGCGAAATCGCCAAGAATATACGCGGAACGATCGTCTGCGGTCTGGCCCGATGCCGAAACGCCGACATCGATCGAGTCTGGGAGGCCGTTCAACATGCCGAGCAGGCTCGAATCCACGTCTTCCTGGCCACCAGTGCGATCCATCGCGAGCATAAGCTCAAGATGGACAAGGAACAAATCATCCAGCGTGCCGTCGAGGGAGTGCGACGCGCCGCCGGATACTGCGGCGACATCGAGTTCTCGCCCGAGGACGCCGCTCGCACCGAATCCGACTTCCTCTGCCGGGTAGTCGAAGCGGCCATCGACGCCGGCGCCACGACGGTCAATATCCCCGATACGGTCGGCTATGCCACGCCGACGCACATGCACCGGGTGATCCAGACGCTCCGCGACCGGGTCCCCAACATCGACAAAGCGGTGATCAGCGTACACTGCCACAACGACCTGGGTATGGCCGTGGCCAACAGTCTGGCTGCCGTCGAGGCCGGCGCCGGTCAGATCGAGTGTACGATCAACGGGCTGGGCGAACGGGCCGGAAACTGCTCGCTCGAAGAGGTCGTTATGGCCTTGCGAACTCGCAACGATTACTATCATGCCGATACGCGAATCGATACCCGCCGGCTCGTGCCGACCAGTCGACTGGTGGCCAACATTACGGGCATCCAGGTGCAACGCAACAAGGCCATCGTCGGCCGAAACGCCTTCGCCCATGAAGCGGGCATCCACCAAGACGGAATGCTCAAGGAGCGAACCACTTACGAGATCATGCGTCCGGAGGACGTCGGCTTTGCCAAAACCGATCTGGTGCTCGGCAAGCACAGCGGCCGGGCAGCCCTGGCCGATCGTGCCAAGACGCTCGGCTATCACCTCTCGGACGAGCAACTCGTCTCGGTCTTCGAGGAGTTCAAGGTGTTGGCCGATAAGAAGAAAGAAGTCTACGACGGCGACATCGCGGCCCTGGTCGAACAACAGATCCACGCGGTTGCCGAACGTTGGACGCTGAAGTCGTACGAAGTGACTTCCGGCAGCGACCGATCCCCGCAGGTGAAACTGACCCTGCAGTTTGACGACGAGCAGTTCAGCACGGAGTCGGCGTGCGGAGACGGTCCGATCGATGCGATCTTCCTGGCGATCGAGGAGTTGACCGGCTATTCGGTCGCCTGCAAGGACTTCAACGTACACAGCGTAACCGTCGGCAAAGACGCGCAGGGCGAGGTTCTCGTGCAGGTGGAACACGAGGGCCAACTCTATCGCGGTCGCGGCGTATCGACCGACAGCGTAGAGGCCAGCGCCAAGGCGTTCCTCAACGCCATCAACCGGATAGCCGCAGTTAGCAACGGAGACAAACACTGAGGGCCTCGCGGTGCGAAAACATTCGTGCCGCGAGCAGCCCAAGGCCGAGTGGCGGAATGGCAGACGCTAAGGATTTAAAATCCTTTGGGAGAAATCCCGTGCGGGTTCGATTCCCGCCTCGGCTACTGATTGTAACAAAAAGCCTCGCAAGGACTTGTAGCGTTTCCTTGCGGGGCCTTTTTGCTAGCTATTTCGCATCGCAGGGCCTTAACCGCATTTCTCACCAGATCCATCACGTAGGGTGCGTGGAGCCGGCGAAACAAGGGCTGGTGCGTTGCGCAAGCTGTTTCTTTTCAGAGGCAGAGTGTTCTGGGCATGAAACGACTCAGCCGGCGCAACGCACCACCACGAAGCAGCTTGCTCCACGCACCCTACAAGTTGGTGAGAAATGCGGCGTAACCTTATTCTCCGCTACCTTGCGTTGTTTGCAATGGGGGCCCGGTGAAGGCGAAGTGGGATGATCGTACCCGAGAATTCCGGGGCACGAATTCCGGAATTCCGCCCCGGAACTTCGGATCGGCCCCTCTTCTGGACTGCACAGAGGTTTTTTGCTATCGTGGTCTTACTTGCCCCTAACCCTTGACCCCTATCCCCAACATGACGTTCAACCAATTGATCGTTCTCCTGCCGTGCCATGGTTTGGAGGACTTTTCCCTGCATCGCGGCGCCGGCGAGGCCGAGCAAATCTTGTCGGGTTGGTCGGCCTTGTGGCATCCGTCCTTGGTAGCGCAGGCCGGGACTACGCCCGGTTGGTTTCCGACCGACAATCCGCCGCAGGCCTTCGCCGGGCACCTCGTGATCGTTCCGCCGTGCAGCGGGCCGTTATTGCCGGACGACTGGATCGATCAGGCGCGGCATGGGGGTGCATGCGTTATCGAGGGGCTCGGCGGTCGTGACGAGATGCTGGCCGCCGCACTGGAGCAACTCGATCCCGATCCTGAAGTCTTGGCGCCCGAGGCGGTCGATCCCGAGTTGGCGGCCGACTTTCTGGCCCTGGGGTTTTGCCATTTCATGGTCGAGTTGTTGACCCGACAGTTGCGATACATGAGCAACCTCGACGAAGAGTCGTTCAAGTCGACATTGGTAAGGGCTGCCACAGAGGCCGTCAAGGGAGAAGCCCAAGCGGCTCGGGACGAACTCCACGGGGCCTTTAAGCTGTTGCACGAATCGCGAGAATACTTCTATCCGGTCGAAGTCCGCTTGCTCGACTTGACCCTGGTAGCTCTCACAACAATGGGCCGTTCACTGCGCGATGAACTGAAAGATGTGGATAAGGTCTCCCGCAACTTCTTGATCAGCGGCCGGGTGATCCAGCAGATGGCCCGGCAGGAGCCCGACACTCTGGCCGCTCTGAAGGACGCGGTGCAAGCCAAGCGAGCGTCGATCCTCGGCGGCGAGTACGACCAGTGGGAACTGCCGCTGCTCTCTCCGGAAACGATCCGCAGAAACCTCACGCGTGGCCTGGCCGTCTACGAGCAATACCTCGGTACTCGTCCGTCGACATACGGCCGTCGTCGGTTTGGGCTGACGCCCGTGCTGCCGCAGATTCTCAAGCAGCTCGGGTTCACGGGCGCCCTGCACGGAACGCTCGACGATGGTCGCTTTCCCACGGGCAATCAGAGTCGCATGCAGTGGGAAGGCATAGACCGAACGACCGTGGAAGCGATAGGCCGGGTGCCGGTCGACGTTCGCGACGCCGATACGTTCCTGCGTTTCTCCGAACGGCTTGGCGAAGCGATGGACCTGGACCATGTGGCCACGATGGTCTTGGCCCATTGGCCCGGCCAGTCGAGCCGATGGTACGAAGACCTGCGTCGGATCGCCTCGTACTCGACGGTCGTGGGAACCTTTTCGACGTTGCACGAATACTTCGAGGAGACGGGGCTGTCGGGACAACAGACACAGTATCGGTCCGATCAATACCGCTCCCCTTATCTGCGACAAGAAGTGGCGGCCGGGCGGCCGGATCCCATTTCACGCTGGGTCCGCTACTTCGCCCGTCTGGCAAGCGTCGAAGCGGCCCAAACCCTCAACACCCTGGCCGCTTGCGGCTTGGCAACGCCCAACAATCCAAACCATCCAACCGAACCACTCCTCACTCAAGTCGAAAACACCCTGGCCGAGGATTCCCAAGCGGACGCCGACCTGGACCAACGGATCGAAGACACTCTAAACGAATCGCTAGCCCGTTTCGCTAGTTCACTTGGCGGCCAATCGGGCAGCAGCCAAGGC
>CAYYOX010000051.1:11887-18175 GCA_964473065.1 uncultured Planctomycetaceae bacterium
TATCTGGTCGCCAAGCCGGGCAGCGCCGCCGGGCGCCGCTGCGTCGAGGTGCCAGGGCTTGATAGCCCGCCGGAGGTCACCGGCGCCGTTCGAGCGGTCGATGCCACAACCGTGCTGGTCGACGTTCCGCCGATGGGGTTTGCATGGATTGGGCCCGGCGAGCCGGCTGATGCCGAGACCGTTGGGCGTAAGAAGAAGGAAGAACCGCCGCTGGCGGAAGAGCACACGTTGCGAAATGAGTTCTTCGAGGCCACGATCGATCCCTATACGGGCGCCGTCCGCTCGATTTCCGACTACCGCACGCGCGGTGCTCGACTGGCCCAGCAGATTGCCATGCGTAGGCCGACAGACGACCCGGACGCTTCCTATTCGATCATGGCGGCCGACGAGATCAAGGTGACGTCCGCGGGCCCGTTGGTGGGCGAGATCGTCTGTCGCGGCCGGCTGGTCGATCGCGACGTGCGGCAACTTGCCCGGTTCACACAGACAACTCGCATCCACCGCGGTAGCCGAATCCTGGAAATCTCGATCGAGCTTACGCCCGACGTGCTACCCGATCCAGATCCGTGGAATTCGTACTACGCGGCCCGCTTTGCGTGGAACGATGCGACGTCCAATCTCTATCGGAGCGTGAATTTGGCGAACGTGCCGACCGACGCCGTGCAACTCGAGTCGCCCCAGTTCGTCGATATTCGATCGGGCAAGCTTCGCACGACGTTGTTGACCGGCGGCTTGCCGTACCATCGGCGGCATGGTCTGCGGATGCTCGACACGCTGCTGATTGTCCACGGCGAGACGGCCCGGCAGTTCCGGTTGGGTATCGGGATCGATCTGCCGCACCCGGTCTCCGCATCGCTCGATTTCCTAGGCCCGAAGCCGGCGCTGGCCACCACGACATCGCCGCCGGCGCCCGGCGGTTGGCTGTTCCACCTGGACCACCGCAACGTGTTGGCTACCCATTGGGAACCGCAATGTGCCGACGGTCAGGTCGAAGGTTTCCGCGTGCGGCTGTTGGAAACGGACGGTTGCACCACGAGCTTACAGTTACGAGCGCTGAAGCCGATCGCCTCGGCAGCAAAACTCGGCGTCGACGCGGCCGAGGTTGGCTTGACGACCGAAGGCGATCGCATCACGATCGAGTTAGGGCCCCACGAATGGGCCGAGGTAGTGGCGCAGTTCGCGAAATAGGACGTTCAAGAGACACACTATGGACAACTCAACAGACGACCCTCTCGAGCTGAAACAAGATCTTCGCCGCGGAGCACTTGCCGCGCGAGGCGCTCAGCAGGACAAGGATCGGTTGAGTCGTGAAATCTGCGGTAAGCTGGCCGCGTTGCCGGAATATGCGGCCGCCGAGACGATCATGTTCTACCTGGACATTCGCTGTGAAGTTCGCACGCGGCCCTTTCTGCCCACGGCACGTCGGGATGGGAAATGCGTGGTGATCCCCTACTGCATCCAGCGGCGGCTCGAACTCTTCCGAATGGAAAGCCTCGACGAATTGGCGCCCTCGTCGTTCGGCATCCTCGAACCGACGCCCGAGTGGCAAACGCAGGCCGACCGAAAGGTCAGCCCGGCCGAACTGGATCTGATCGTGATCCCGGGCGTGGCCTTCGACCGCCATGGGGGCCGGCTCGGGCATGGCGGAGGCTACTACGACAAGCTACTGCGTCAAGTTCGGGAGCACACTCGGCTGGTTGCACTGGCTTTCGAGTGCCAACTAATCCCCCAAGTCCCCATGCTCTCGCACGATGTTTACGTCGATAAGGTGATCACGGAAACGAGCGTTTACCGGCGGGAGAGAACTTCTTGAACGTCGCATTCAACCGCGACGAACGGTCGCGGCTTTGCGGGGGCGCGACCGGCGGTCGCGGCTTTATAGGCCGTGGTACTGGCGATACCAGTTGACGAATTGGGCTACGCCCTGCTCGATGGGCGTGCTCGGCTTGAAGCCGACGTCGCGAATCAGATCGTCGACATCGGCGTAGGTTTCCGGGACGTCGCCCGGCTGGATCGGCAGCATGTTTTTCTTCGCTTGCTGGCCGAGGCACTTTTCGAGCGTTTCGATAAGGTGTAGTAGCTCGACCGGCTGATTGTTGCCGATGTTATAGATCCTGTAAGGCGCGTTACTAGTGCCCGGGTCGGGAACGTCGCTCGACCACTCGGCGTTCGGCTCGGCCGTACGGTCCATGGTGCGGATTACGCCTTCGACAATGTCGTCGATGTAGGTGAAATCTCGCCGCATTTGGCCCTGGTTGAAGACGTCGATCGGCCGGCCCTCGGTGATGGCCTTGGTGAACAGATACAAGGCCATGTCGGGCCGCCCCCAAGGGCCGTAGACCGTGAAGAATCGCAGCCCGGTGGTCGGCAGCCGGTAGAGATGGCTGTAGGTGTGGGCCATCAACTCGTTGGCCTTCTTCGTGGCCGCATAGAGGCTGACCGGATGGTCGACGTTGTGGTGCACGGAGAAGGGCATCCGGGTATTGGCCCCGTAGACGGAACTCGACGAGGCATAGACCAGATGCATCACGCCGTTGTGCCGACAGCCTTCTAGCACATTACAGAAGCCGACCAGATTGCTATCGATGTAGGCGTGCGGATTCTCGATCGAATAGCGCACGCCGGCCTGGGCCGCCAGATGGGCCACCACGTCGAACCCTTCGTCGGCAAACAGCCCCGCCATGGCGTCCCGATCGGCCAGATCGAGCTTGTGGAACTGAAAGAGCGGTTGCCCGTCGAGTTGGGACAAGCGGTCGGTCTTCAGCTTCACGTCGTAATAGTCGTTCAGATTATCCAGCCCGACGACCGTATCGCCGCGCTCGACCAATCGTCGGCTGAGATGAAACCCGATGAAACCGGCTGCACCGGTGACGAGGATCTTGGTCATGGTATGTTTCCCGGAGGGCAAAAAACGCGGGGCCCTGTTTTTCAATTAACGCGGCCCCGCCGCTAAACGGGGATACGGTGACGGTGTTCATAGTTAGCATCAATTGGGACTGGCGTCAACCGGTTGAACAACTATAATGATCGCTGATCGAACCATGCCGCAACCGATGGACCTCTTATGACAACACCTTCCCCCGACAAGGCCGTTATTCTCGCCCGAGGGCTTGGCACCCGAATGCGACGCGCCGGCGACGACGATTCGCTGAGCCGACAGCAGGCCGCCGTGGCCGACTCGGGCATCAAGGCCCTGATCCCGATCGATCGCCCGTTTCTCGACTACGTGCTCTCGGCCTTGGCCGATGCCGGATACGGCCGGGTTTGCCTGGTCGTGGGGCCCGAGCACGACACGCTGCGTGACTACTATGGACAGCTCGGCGTAACGCGGCTTTCGATCGAATTTGCCGTGCAGTACGAGCCGAAGGGGACCGCCGATGCGGTGCTCGCGGCCGAGGCGTTCGCCGATGCGGATCACTTCCTGGTGATTAACTCCGACAACTACTATCCGGTCGAGGCCCTTCGCCGAATTCGCCGCCAGAAGGGTTCGGCGGTGGCCCTGTTCGAGCAAGACGCCATGCTGGCCGGCAGCAATGTCTCGGCCGATCGGATCAAGCAGTTTGCCGTGGCCCGACTTGACGGGGATCAATTGCAGGCGATTCTCGAAAAGCCGGACGCCGAGGTCCTGGCCGCCATGCCCAGACCGCTTTGGGTCAGTATGAATTGCTGGCGATTCGGCCCGTCGATCTTCGAGGCCTGCCGAGCCATCAAACCGTCGCCGCGCGGGGAGTTGGAAATCCCCGTCGCCGTGCCACCTGCCACGACAGCGCTGGGCGAAGCCATCGGTGCGAGTCGTGTTCAAGCCCCCGTGCTCGATCTTTCCAGTCGGCAGGACATTGGACCGGTGACCGAGCGACTCACCGACGTGGAGGTGCGACTGTGACCGATTTCTCCCAAACCGACGCCGTTACGCAGCGGCTCGTCGAAGGCGGGCTCAGCCGGGAAGCCGCGAGGCGGAAGGCCCAACTCTTCGCCCGGGTCGCCGAGGTCTTGGGGTCGGCGGACGACTTGCAGGGTTTCTTTGTACCCGGTCGAATCGAGGTGCTGGGTAAGCACACCGACTATGCGGGCGGGAGCAGTATGGTCGTGGCCGCCGAACAAGGGTTTTGCCTGCTCGTGCGGCCGCGACAGGACAACCAAATCCAGGTGACCGACGCCGTCAGTGGCGAGACGGCCCGGTTCGAGATGGATCCGCAGTTGACACCCCAGGCCGGGCATTGGTCGAACTATCCGATGACGGTGGCCCGGCGCGTTGCGAGAAACTTTCCCACCGCACGCCAAGGGGCCGAGATTGCGTTTGCCGGCGACCTGCCCCCGGCAGCCGGCATGAGCAGTTCCAGTGCGCTGATCGTGAGCATGTTCCTGGCCCTGGATGCGGCGAATCGGCTGAGCGAGAAGCCCGAGTATTTGGGTGAGTTCCACAGCCCGGCCAATCTGGCCGCTTACCTGGGTACGATCGAGAACGGTCAGACCTACAAGACGCTGCAAGGCGATCGCGGCGTGGGCACCTTCGGCGGCAGCGAGGACCACACGGCCATCCTCTGCGGCCGGCCAGGGGAAATCTCGCAGTATGCCTATTGCCCCGTGCGATTCGAGCAAACGCTCGAAGTGCCCGAGGGATACACGTTTGCCGTGGGAGTTAGCGGAGTGGTGGCCGAAAAGACGGGCGCGGCCCAGGAGAAATACAATCGGGCCTCGCGGCTGGTTACGACGATTCTGGATCTTTGGCGTCGCGAGACGGGCCGGGAGGATGCGACGCTTGCCGCCGTGGTCCGGCAGGCGGACATGGTTCGGCAGTCGGGCGACAACGTGGATCGGCTGAAGGAGTTCATTGCGTCGGCCGGGCACGAAGAATTCTCGGCCTCCGACCTGACGACCCGATTGGAACATTTCCTGGTCGAAAACGAGCAAGTCCTCCCCGCAGCCGGCGAAGCGCTGGAACAAGGAAACCTGGAGGAGTTCGGCCGTTGCGTCGATCGTTCGCAACAGGCCACGGAAGAACTTTTGGGCAACCAGATCCCACAGACATGTGCCTTGGCCGCGTTAGCTCGACAGCACGGGGCGGCGGCCGCCTCGGCGTTCGGGGCCGGATTCGGCGGCAGTGTTTGGGCCCTTGTCGAGAAGGACGATGCCGAGAAGGACGATGCCGAAAAGGCCGAAGCCAAGACATTCTTGACAAAGTGGGCCGACGCCTACCGGCAGCAGTTCCCGGACAACGCACAGTCGTGCTCGTTTTTCACCACAGCAGCCGGCCCGGCCGCGTTTCGAGTGACGTTTTAGAACTTGTAAAGGAATTACTTCCGGAATTCGTTTAGCCGCCGGCACGGCGGTGAGGGCCAGATCGCCAATCTCATCGCCGTGCCGGCGACGGATGAACGTTTCATCGCCGTGCCAATAAAAAACATCGGCAACGAAGCCTATTTGTCGGCCAAGTGCTTCTCGAACCAATCGACCATGGCCTTATTGGCACGCAGACCATCCTCGCCCGCAAAGCCGTGACCGGCGCCTTCGATAACGATCAACTCGCAAGGGACTTTCTTGTCCTTAAACTCGACCATAATCTTCTCGCTATGGTCCAAGGTGACCAGCGTGTCCTTATCACCGTGGATTAACAGCGTGGGGGCGTCGTCTTCGGTTACCTGCAACAGGGGTGAGCAGTCGTCGGCCTTTTCGGGATCGAACTGCAAGGCCGGATAGTCCTTACCCATCTTCGTATCCGGACCGACCCAGGGTCGCAAGTCGGTCGGTGGATAGAGGGCCACGACGGCCGCTACCCGATCACTCTTGCGGAACATTTCCACCTTGGCTTCCGGAGAGCCGTCATCGCCGGTGGTTCCCAGCATCAGCGAGAGGTGCCCGCCCGCACTGCCGCCGTAGACGCCCAGCCGCTCGGGATCGACGCCGAACTTTTCGGCCTCATGGCGCACGAACCGAACGGCCCGGCGCACGTCCTCGATGACCTCGGGAATGTTGAACTTGGGGCTGCTGCCGTGCCGCACTGCGAAGACGGTAAAGCCGGCGTCCAGCAGCGGCTTGAAGAAGGCCGCCGAGTGTTCCGGGGGCCACCAACTGGAATGCCACCCGCCGCTAACCATGAACAACACGCCCACTCCCTTGGCATCCTCCTTGGGCGTGAAGACATCGAACGTCAGCGCCATGCCGTGCTTGTGTCCATAGACCACGTCGGGCGAAACATCAACGCCCTGGGCAGCAAAAGCTCCCGTCGCCGACAGCAGCAACGCCACAGCCAAACCACTTCGCAGCAGAATTCTCATGATGGGTCTCCAG
>CAYYOX010000052.1:0-13377 GCA_964473065.1 uncultured Planctomycetaceae bacterium
AGCCCGGGGCGAGACTGGGATGTCGAAGCATACGTGAGCTGCGCGCAGTTGAGGCTGATCCGGCTGAAGCTCGACTCGGCCGGCGTGCGGATGCTGACCTATTACTTTCAGGAAATCCCCGGCGACGAGGCCGGGTGTCGCAAGGTGTTCGAGTTCGGCCGAAAGATGGGCATCGAGACGTTCATCTCCGAACCGCGGCCGGAATCACTCGATACGATCGAAAAGTTCTGCGACGAGTACGACATAAACTTGGCCATTCACAACCACGGCCAAGACCTCTCGCCGAAATACTGGCGGCCCGACGGGATCCTTGAGGTCTGCGATGGTCGCAGCAAGCGGATCGGGGCCTGCGGCGATTTGGGCTACTGGATCCGCGCCGGCATCGACCCGATCGAGGCCGTCAGAACGCTGGGCGATCGCCTGATTACCCTGCAAATGCACGACCTGCACGAGCGAAGCGGCGAAGGACACGACGTGCCTTGGGGCAGCGGCGCCGGAAACTCGCAAGAGTTCATCCGAGAAATCCACCGGCTCGGCATCCGGCCCACCCTGTTCGGGCTGGAGTATTCCTACGACTGGTTCGATTCCATGCCCGAGATGACGCAGTGCATCGACTTCTTCAACCAACAATCAATCCAACTGGCCGAGTAAGGCAACTCGCAGGAAATAACATACCGACAGCCGGTGATCCGGAAAAAGGTGAGAATCTCCGGTTCCCAATACCCTCGGGGCGGGGCGTGCGGTGTTGTAGATACGTCGTGTGGACATGCCAGTATTGTTGCCGGGACCCGTGGAAGGTACAATCCTCTTGTTGCTGTGCTACCCGCTCGAATCGAGGACGAACAGCGTAACTTGGGCTAGTGGGGACGGTGCGTTGCATGCACCCGTTTGATCCGATGGAAGATCACGACATTGTCGAACTCTATTCGGCCGCCGACGTCAGCGAAGCGTATCTGCTGAAGAACCGCCTGCAGCAGGAGGGGATCGAGGCTAGCGTGGTCGGTGACACGCTTCAATTCGCGGCGGGTGGGTTGCCTTTGGGGCAAACCATAACGCCTCGTGTCTGGGTGTGCCGGACCGACGAACCGCAAGCCCGGCTCATCCTGCAAGAGTGGGACGAGCAGCGGGAGACGGGCGGCATCGACCACCCGTCCGATGAATGGACGTGCCCGCAGTGCGGCGAACCGGTCGAAGGCCGCTTCGACGCCTGTTGGAACTGCGGAACATCTGCGGAAGGCGAACCGGATCCCGATTTCAAACGCGACGAAACCCTTCCTACGTGCGATCGCCCGACGCAAACCTGGCTCTCCAAGTGGTGTAACTCGAGGACCTTGCCGGTAGCCGCTGGGCTGGTAGTGGTGATCTGGGTGATGGTGGCAACGGTCAACCACGTGCGCAATCTCTACGATCCGGTGGTCCGCTACAACTGGGCAATCGAGTTGATGGACGAAGGCAACTATGAAAAGGCGGCCGAAGAGTTCACTGCCTCGCTCCGGCTCGATGCGACTGCGATATCGCACCACGGGCGCGGTGTGTGCTGGTCGGATCTCGGCAAGTATCGAGAAGCACTGGCCGACTATGATCAAGCCGTTCGTCTGAACCCGCGTGACCCGTGGGGCTACATCGCCCGGGCATGGCTGTACGCGACTTGCCCGGACGAAAAACATCGAAACGGCAAAAAAGCCATTGAGGATGCCCTCGAGGCCGCTGACATGACGGATTGGCGGGAGTACGACGCGCTCGATACGTTGGCTGCGGCGTACGCCGAAGCGGGCCAGTTCGATCAGGCCGTCGACTGGGCCCGGAAGGCCCTCGATTTGGCGCCCAAGGATCAACGCGAAGAGACCCGTTCCCGACTCGATCTCTACCGAGACGAAAAACCGTTTCGACAACAGGCCGCCAACGAGTGATGGAGTGTATAACGACTCATACTATAATCGCTTCGTGCGTCACCTGTCGCTCCCAAAAACTCCGTTCGCCCTATTCTGCAAGGAGTTACGTCATTTTGAAAGGCTGGGGCCTTGCATGAGGAATACGGACCATTCAAACCAGGGGCGAGCGGGTGCTGTTCACCGCTTGGATCCGGGGGCATGCGATCATCTACATCCCATCCCGCGAGATCTCTTGCAGATTGACGATCGTTCACGCAGCCGGCACAAACCGACGAAGATTGGGATACTGAAACAGCCGCATGGGTGACAGAGCTTTTTTCGCAAGAGCTTTTTTCGTAGGAGTCGGCTCGGGTGAGTGCTGCGTGCTTGCTGCCACTGGCTTAGAAGCTGCAAAATCGACATCCACGGGATCGTTGTCTGTCGGTTTGGCGTCCGCCGTAGATCGGTCGTCGTCGGTCTCGTTGAGCGATGCCCCGTCGGAGTCGGAGAATAGTTCGCCGACCGGGATGCGCGTAATCGTACTTTCGGCAAAAGAACCTGCCGACGCCTCGATATCCGGATTCTGCATCTCTCCCCTTCCTTGGACTGACTGCGCAGCAGTCGACCGGTAAAACACAAGAGGCATCTATCAAAGTGCATCGGTAGTTCGCCGAGAAGATCTCACGAAACTGCTAATAATGCCGGCTAGGAAAGCGGGGCAAGCTAGGTTGACATTCGCCGATGCGGGCATTATCCGACCCCCGATAAGCTGTTCGCCGGCCTGTTGCGCGGACGCCAATCGCGTATTACCCCCACAACCGGTACAAACGGCAATATCCGGAGCCAGACGTGGCATTCTACCGTTTCAGCCGATACTGAGACTTATAACAGTTATGTGGCCCACTTCATTTAATCGTTATGTGCCCCACTTGCAGAAAGGCAATGAGAAATGTCGTGGACAGACAAGCTAGGTAGGAGAAGGACTCCGGCAGGCTCGTCGAAGGTGATGGTTACCGATCACCGCCAACGCGTCTCTGAGGAGAGCCATCGGACCAAAACCTGGCGGCCAGTGGCAATCATCGCTGTGTTGGCCATTTGCGGCGGGTCTGGGCTGGCGGCGGATGTCGATTTTCCGCAGGTCTCGGTTGGGACCGAGGAGATGCCAGTCGCGTTGCCTGACATTCAAGACGTGTCGTACATGACCTCGCAGGCGCCGGCTGGCGGCTGTTCGCTGGCATACCCCGCTTCGCGGCAGTGGTACGATCGACTCTCACTGGGCGGCTATGGCGAAATGCACGCCAACTTCACGGAGGGAAAAGACGGGGACCAGTTCGACCTGCACCGCATGGTAATGTTCATGGGCTACGAGTTTACCGATTGGCTCACGTTTAATTCAGAGCTCGAGGTGGAGCACGCCTTTGTGGCCGACGGCGATGGAGAAATATCGTTCGAGCAGGCCTATGTCGAGTACGCGATGAATGATTGCATCCATTTCCGTGCGGGCCGTGTTTTGGCGCCGATCGGCATCATCAACCAAAAACACGAGCCGCCGACGTTCAATGGCGTCGAGCGTCCTGCCTTTGCAGCAGCCATCATTCCCAGCACCTGGTCCGTGGACGGCATCGGAGTTGCCGGAAGCTTGGGGCCCGCGCTGAAGTACCAGGCCTATCTGGCGACTAGTCTAAACGGGGACCTGTTCGACGAGACCAGCGGAATTCGCAAGGGACGGCTCAAGGAAAGAGGCAGCCTCGGTCAAACGGCTTTTACGGGACGGATTGACTATTTCCCCTTCGCGGTGAGGCCGTCCCCCGGCTTTCAAACCTTGCGGCTGGGCGCCTCGACGTTCCTTGGCGGGGTCGACAACGGCGACCAGGGTAATGACCCGGGAGTCGACGCCACGCTCCAACTCGTGTCGGCCGACGTGGAATACAGTATCAAGCGCTTCGATTTCCGAGGCGTGGTGGCCTACGAGAATATCGATGGCGCGGAGAATCTCCACAACCACGCCGCCTCGCCCGAGAACGTAGCTTCTGTAATCTTCGGCTATTACGTCGAGGGTGCCGTCCACATTTTCCCCCAGCGTTGGAAGTGCGGGCGGTCGCGACGCGCGGATCTCGTGGCCTTCGTGCGTTACGACGACTTCGACACCCAATATCGCATGCCGTCGGGCGACGCGGCCAATCCCGCGGGGGATCGAACCGAGTGGACTTACGGCCTCACTTACTTGCCGATACCCACCCTCGCGCTCAAGGCCGATTACCAAGTACGAGACGACGCCACGGCCGATGGTGTCGAGAATGGGTGGAATCTTGGAGTCGGCTTTATGTTCTGAATTCAGTTGACCGTTCCAGCGGATCCCGTCTCGCCACTCGAGGTGCGAAAGGCGGATCAACAAGTTGGAGAATTCCCAAGATTGGCAATCCCATTCGCGGGGAAGAAAATAACCTAACAAAGTCCTAAGGAGAGAAGGACCATGTTCATGCGTTATCGCAAGTTTTATTTGGGCGTCTTCGTCTTGCTGGGAGTCACCCTTACCGCGGGAATTGGGCTCACCGCCGGCGGCCGCCGATGGTCGGTATTGCCCACCGCAAGGGCACTTGTCGCGGCGGATGCCCCCGGTGCGAGCGGGCGCTATTGCTCCATGCAACGAGGGCGGGCGTTGGCGGTTACCGAGTGTACGACCTGTCACCGATTCTTTTTTCCGTACGAATACCCGTCGGCAATATGGTCGAAGCTGACGAAGAACATGGGCCGCAAGGCCAGCTTATCGAACCGGCAAATCGGAGACCTTACCCGATATATGGTGGCGGCTTCACGGGTGACGCGATATGGATCTGGCACTGGTCGCCTACAAGGGGTGCTCGAGCAGGCAGCCGACCCGGAGATGGTAAAGCACGGCCGAGCGCTTGCCGAAAGTAGTTGCACCGACTGCCATCGCTACTACGACCCGTCCGAGTTTGCCGCGGAGGCGTGGCCCGCCATTATCGAGTGGATGGGCAAAATGGACTGCTTGTCCCACGACGACCAGTGGGCGATTGCGACCTACATGGTTGAGGCCGCCAGTCGGCACGCCGACGCGGGCAACTGATTCTCTCGTTTGACAGGTACTTTGATAGAAAAAAACCTCTCGCACTTGATTCACGGCGAGAACGATGTTATTGTGAGGGGAGGGAAAGTGAAGGTGACAAAGGGGCTGGGTCTCAGGGGCTGGGTCTCAGGGGCTGGGTCTCAATTCCCGACTCGGGTGAAAAGGAGGCACATACCCGCATCACTGGGTATATCGGGCCATCCGGCTTGCGGCACCTTTTGAGGACTGACGAATGAAACGAATGCTATTGTCCCGGTTGGTTGGAGTGCCCGCGTTCTTTGCCGTGTTATGGCTGACGGCGCCACCGGCCGAGGGGCTGAAGATCTTTCAGGAGGGCTTTGAAGCCTGGTACGTCCAGCCCCGCGACGCAGACGGGGAGGAAGTCGTCCAGAGGAAGGTGATGCTGGCCAAAGCCATCGAAGAGGTGAAGTGCAACATTTGTCATGAAGGCCGGGACAAGACGAGGCGCAACGCCTACGGCGACGAACTGGCGAAACTGTTGGACAAGAAGGCCGACGCCGAGAACACCGAAAAGGTCATTCAGGCTATGGAACGAGTGGGCAAAGCCAAAAGCAATCCGAAAGACGAGAAATCACCGACTTTCGCCGATTTGATCGGCCAGGGCAAACTGCCGGTCTCACCACCATGGGAAAAGAAAAAGGTTGAAGGGCGTCGGTGAGTCTGTAGTCCTTTCGTCGCCAGCCTATTTTATCAAGTTGAGGCACTCCTTTGCCCGGCACTGATACTGCGCCTCACTCTGTTCTGGTCGCGTCCTGCGATGCTAAGAAGCCACTTTCCCGAAGAAATCAATTTACCCATACACCTGCAGTCATTGCAGACACTCCCGACAGTGGCTGTCTCTTTACCCGGGGCGAAGGCGAATCTGCGACGTTCATTGGCTCCCCGATATCGTGCATCGCTTGAAGCATCTTCTTGGCGTCGGCAGGCATGCCATTTAGGGTGCAATCCACATTGCCGCTGAGGTTTTCGGCCTCCGGCGCAGCCTCGGCAATCTGTCGGCAATGATGTTCATGAACCAGATAGCAAAGGACAATACGAATCGGCAGCACTGGTTGGAGACAGGTAGTGGACGACGAAACGGACCCGTGAGAACGATCGGCGCGGGGACGAACCGTGGCGCAATCTACTCAAAAACATCCCTCCGACCGTTTGGTTGACCCACCCGCGGCAATTATTTTATTGCCGTAACATGCGTGTCACCAACGAGTTGCATCTCATTCTGAGGTTTTTTTCGCAAGTGCGATTGACCGACCCACGAATTGTGATAAGCTAGTCGATTATGAGATTGCGTCTCAGACGCAATCCCAAGGGTGCCCCGGTGGCTTCCTCGCTGGCCGAAAGCCGGTCGGGCCCATGGCTATCATTTTCACACGTGTTTGGAAGGAGAAATCATTATGAACCTCACTAATGGAAGGTCGGTCCCCTCGAGGGTCCGCGGTTTTACCCTGGTCGAGCTGTTGGTCGTGATGTTTATCATCGGGCTGCTGCTGTCGCTGTTGCTTCCGGCGGTTCAGGCGGTTCGGGGAGCGGCGCGGGTGACCTCGTGTTCAAACAACCTCCGGCAGATCGGATTGGCCGTGGCGAACTACGAGGCGCGCAATCGCGAGTACCCGCCCAGTTGGAAGTCGACCGAGCCCGTAGCACCCAGCACGGATATCGACGGTTGGTCGACCTTGGCGTTGCTGCTGCCCTTCTTGGAGCAGATGCAATTGCAGGAGGAGATCAACTTTGACCTGAGCTACAACTTGGCCGACGACGTGGTCACGGCCGACGGCGCAACGGCGAAGCTAAGTTCGATGCGAGTGTCCACCTATCTTTGCCCCACGGAGCGTCGCGACGAGGTGCGGATCAGCGGCGGGGTTCCAACCCATTATCCGTTGAATTACGCTATGAACCTGGGCGTTTGGTTTGTCTGGGACCCGGCCACCGGCAAAGGCGGCGACGGCGCGTTCTATCCTGACAGTCGTCTGACGGCCGGCATGTTCCGCGACGGGTTGCGCCGCACCATCTGCGCGTCGGAGGTAAAGGGCTGGACCCCGTACTCTCGCCACGCCCCGCGGGCAAGCCCGCAAACCATTCCGACGGTGGCTGATGTGGCCGGGCTGGGCGGTGATTTCAAGACCAACACCGGCCACACCGAATGGGTCGACGGCCGGGCGCATCAGGTCGGCTTCACGACCACTTTCCGCCCAAACACACAAGTTCTCTGCGATGTCGGCGGAACCATGTACGATGTCGACTGGACAAACCAGCAGGAGGGCAAGTCGAGCACGGCGCCGACCTATGCCGCGGTAACCGCGCGGAGCTATCACGGTGGCGGCGTGAACGTGGCCATGATGGACGGGTCGGTCCGCTGGTTTAGCGACGAGATCGACTTGGGCGTGTGGCGCGCCTACTCGACCCGTGACAGCGGAGAATTGATCCCATCAGATGAACAAGCCCGATAACTCCTCGCGTGTATGGACGGCAACGGCAGCCTGATCGTCGGTCCAAGCGATCAGGCTGCCCGCGTCGGTCATCGGTAGGTGCAACGTCATGAATGGAGTAGAAGACCGACCGCTGGGCACGCGCGAGGCGGCCAAAATCATCTACGCAACCGACGAACCGACGGCGTCGCAAGTTCGTCAGGTCTACCATGATATTCTCAAAGAGTATTTCCAGGCACTGATCCTGCGGCGTCGAACTCGCCATACCACGCGACGCTTTGGGCGCGCGGTCCTTGCCGGGCAGGTGGGGTTGCTTCTGGTGTTCGTTGCCGCTGTGGCTGGGAGCGTGAAGCCGCTGTTTTCGAACTCGCCTCCCGAACAGGCGGCGATTCAGCAGTGGCTCGGGGAACATGCCCCGGGGTACAAGGTCACTAAATGGTATCCACCGGAGCCGGACGGCGAAGGCGTCAGGGTTCGCGTGCAGTATCGCTACCGCACGCGGCAAGGCAAGGGGATTCATACCGATCGGCTGTTCGTAATCGAGGACAACCATGTCACCCGGGTGGACTCGGAATGGTAGCGGTCACCCAGCCGTTACTTCAAACCACGAAAGAACGCCCTTCCGGTCGTTTGGCGGGGGCGCAAACGGCCCTGTCGGCTTTCTCGCGTGAAGCATGCCCCCGCTCTTGGCCCAGAGTCTCCAGCCTGCGACCCAACTGATGGCAATGACCACCCGGTTCCCGCGTTGGCAGAGCCCAGCGGCGGCCAATCCGAACCAACTGGACGCGGTCACCATGCCCACGCCGATGGGCGAGATCAAGTTCATAGCTGTCTACACGAGAGACATAAAACCCTCGCCTTCAGGCGAAACCTTTAGGTTCTTCGATTATATGTTACAATATCGCCCATGGAGAACTACAGGACGATTTCGCATAGCCGATACGACATCAAGTACCCTTTTGCGTGGGTGACGAGGTACCGCAAGCCGATTCTGACCGGCGGAGTTGGCAATCGGCTTGGGCAGTTTAAGCGATGCTCGGGCTGCGCAGAAATCATCCAGGCGGAAGCCAGTCGGTGCCGTCATTGTGGAATAGTGCTCGAGGAGATCCATTATGGAATCAAGTGAAAAGAAGGGCAAATCCCGCAGTTCCGATACTAAGCGGGAGCTCGTTGCAGAATCATCTGCCTGCGAGAACACCGAACTCGCAGCGGAAGGTGCGCCGGTGGATGATGAAAAAGAGGTCCAAGACATCATGTCCATCGTCACGGATCTGAAATGTGAATTGGAGCATAGCCGGAAATTGCGAGAGTCGCTTCAGAAGGAGGTCGAAGAACTCCGCGCCGCCAAGGAAGCGGCCGAGACCTTGGCCGATAACCGCAACCGCGAATGCGAGCAGTTGACGGCCGATTTGGCCGCTTCTGAAGAAGAGCGCGGCGAGGCGGTGAAGGAAATCAGTCGCTCAAGGGCCGACTCGGAAGAGAAGAAGCGGGAATTGCAGCGTATAAGGGAAGATCTCAAGACCCTGGAAAACACTCTCGAGGCTGCCAAACAAGAGGCCAGGTCCATCAAATATGAATCGCATGAGAAAATCGGGCAGTTGAAGCAGGATACGGTGAAACTCGAAGAACGCCTTAAGCAGAAGAGCCAGGAGTTGTCCCGAGAGATTGCCTCGATCGACGATCTGAAGCGAGAGAAAAAGCAACTGGAGGGCGAGGTGGCTCATCTGACGAAGACCCGCGCTAACCTCAAGAAGATTCACGACAGCCTGAAGAGCGTCCAGCAAATATGCAGCTTCTCCGAGTCCGGCCCACGCAAACCTAAAGAAAAAGAGTAACGCGACTAAGAGTCGCCAGGCTAAGAGGTGCCATCGCAAAGCAAGACAGCGACCGTATCCTCAACGCCGGACCCACGACCGCGATACTCATGCACGTGCTGCTTGCCGGATTGTGTGCCGGTTCAGGAGCATGCGCCTACTGGTGCGCAAAGAGAAGGTCGGCTGCTGAATCATCGTAAATCGCAGTATCGCGTGTCTCTTGACGCCCGCTCTTTGTGGCAAGTATCCTTCGGCCGTTCGTTCGAAGCTCATGGCGGGCTCTCCAAGCCGCGGGCACGAAGTCTCTGCTTGAATCTGACGCCTCCCCCCTGCGGTATGCCTTCCCGGCACCGGCCCTCGTTGCCCTCACACCCGGGATCGGGTAGCATAAAGGGCAGTGAGTTGACGAAGGCAACGGCCTGGGAGGTTTTGTCATGTGTGGGGGTATTATCTGTCTGGCGGCGGTCATGCTGGGGGTCGACGCGAGTTGGCCGGCGTTGCCCGACGGCGGGCGCCGGTACGTTATCCAGATCGAACCCCAAGTGCTTGATCGGCTCGAATCGGGGGCCATCGAAGCGGTTGGAAGCTACGTGCCGCCGCACATCAAGGACATTCGCGCCTTTCAGATTACGATAGGCCCGCAGAAACCGGCGAGTAATGCACCCACGGCAAAAGTCCAGTCACCAATCCTCACCGGCGTAGACACCGATTGGGTCTCCTTGCCGGACGGCCGTGTCGAGTGCCGCTTGTGGATCAAACCAGAGACAATCGATGAACTCCAAAAGTCGGGCCGGGTGATCGAAGGAATGATCCCTGCCGACGTGAAGGAGCCGAGCCTGTTCACTATCGCCGTGGGCACGAAGCCCGCCGCGGAGAGTGTCCCCGCAACAATCGCGGATAACCAGCCTGAACCCGTCGAGCCAGAGCCCGTCGAGCCGGAACCGGTCGAGCCGGAGGCGGATCCATTGGCGACAGACCCAGCGCCCAGTCCGTCCATCACCGAGCCACAATTGGCGGAGTCGGCGAATTCCTTACCGCCGCTGCCAATAATCGACTGGCCATCCCAATCGCCCTATGCACCAACGCCTCCAACCTTCACCGACGTGGAACCGGCACTATCTCCTTCTGAAGCGGGCGCCGGTAGCAAGCCGATCCCCGAGCAGCAGGCCAATCATGTCGAACCGCTGAAAACCACGCCGGTTGAGCGACCGCAAACGAAAGAGGTTTCGAACTCGACGACCGAGGAAGAGTCGACGGCGGAAGGCCCTGGCGACTTGCCACTCTCGCCGATCGTGACGTTTCTCGGCCTGATTATCTCGCTGGCCGTAAACCTCTTCCTACTGTGGATCATGCGAGACTTTCGCAGCCGGTATCGCGTGCTGCTTAGACGCATGGGAGAAGTCGGAGATATCGTCAAAAGCTGTGTCCTGGAACTTGAACGAAGCGGATAATAATTGCCGGAACCTACGGCAACACTTCGGTAGTAGTTTCGTCGCCTAAACCGAGCTTGGAAGCCAAGAACAACGCGACCCCCGGTGAGTGCGGGGGTTAGGTCGATGGCGTGTGTTTGGTACTGGCCACAAAATGGCGTTCGATGCCGTGATCCACCGGGCGTCGTTCTCGTCGCGCAAGTACTCGTCAATCGCCATGCAGCAAGCGGTCGGCAATCATCGCCACGACGATATCACGCTCTCGCGACGGCTTCCTGTCGATCGCCAGCAGCAGTCCGGACTTTTTGAGCATCGCCACGATAGCGACCACATGCCCAACCACTTATGACCAAAGGAGATACGGCAACGACACACCGGAAATTAGCTACAAGTTCGGTTTAGAAAAACGCCGGGCAAGCCCGGCCGCTAAACATCAACGCCGGGGGAGTGGTAATCGGTATTGCCGAGGTACTCGAGCACGCTTTTTGCGTCTTGCCAGGTTCCGTGCATGAACTGCTCCATGATGAACTGGCGAACGGCCGCCTTCTGTTCGCGTCCCAGGCCGGTGAAGTCGGTGATGGTTTCGAGGATCTTCCGCTCGCCCTTTTCAATACTGGCCATGGCCCAAGGTGAAAGCTGACAGACAACGAGGCCTTGCAGACGAAGACCGTCGCCGCCGCTTTCGAGCTTCACTTGCACCAAAACATAGTTGCCTCGGCCAGGAAGCTGGTCGCGATTCCGGGTGGCGCCTACTAGTCCTTGCCTGGTCTTCAGCATCCAACCCCGCCCGTCATTGCGCCATAAGGCCACCACTTTGGTTCGATCGCAGATCAAGTACCGACTGGTCGGGTCGAGTTGCTCGGGCACGGCGATCGACAACAGCGTAGCGGCACCGGCGGCCGGTTTGGGCTCCTCGGCCGCTTCCGACTGGGGATCTTCCAGCGGGATATCCGGATCGGGAATCAGAAGGGGCGTGCCACATTTCGGACATTTTCTGGTCTGGCCGGCCAGCTTTTCCTTGGCGTTGAGCTTGCTCTGGCAGTTGGGGCACGTAATTCTGATCATCGTTTTAGCCTGTCCACACTTGATACTCCCTTGGATTATGGCGCATGCCGCCCGGAATCGGCAAGGGCGCGCCTTCTGGGGGGCCAAAAAACTGCCGCCACGGCCCGTTTGTCAATTTCCCCCAAAAAACATGTCCACATCGTTGCACGCCTCGCTGAGATCGGTTATGATGAGGTAAGGTCTGCAATTAGCGGAACCACCCGGATTCCGGGTGGTTAGCGGTATAATCGATCCTATCCACGGCTGGAAAAAATGCCCCATCACCACGACAAAACCCGCGTCCGCCGAAAATCCGCCTCCGGTTTCCGGAAACACCGGCGTGCGTGCTTCGAACGGCTGGAGCCACGGGCCCTGTTGGCCACGGGGCCGGTGATCTCGGAGTTGATGGCCGACAACACAACCACGCTGGCCGATGAGGACGGCGACTTCTCCGATTGGCTCGAAATCTATAACCCCACTGACCAACCGATCGATCTGGACGGCTGGTACCTGACCGACGACGCGGGCGATTCGACCCAGTGGGCGTTTCCCGAGGTGACCTTGCCGCCGGGGGAATATCTTCCCGTGTTTGCCTCGGGCAAGGACCGCAGCGACCCTGCCTTGCCGCTGCACACCAATTTCCGGCTGGCCGCGGGCGGCGAATATGTGGGACTGGTCGAGTCGGACGGCGTGACCGTCACCTACTCGCATGGCTTCGAGTATCCCCGTCAACAGGCCGACACCTCGTACGGCCTGCTGCAAGACGCTCTGCCCGTGGTTGCCGAGCAAGCCAAGTTGACCTACAAAGTCCCCACGGCCGCCGACTCCGCCCTGGGAACCGCGTGGACCGAACCGGCTTTCAACGATTCCGCGTGGATCGGTTCTTTCAACGACCCGACGATTGTGGTCACCGAAGCCGGCACGGGCACGCCCGACTACTTCGAGATCCAGAACGTCTCCGACGAGGCGATCAACACGACCGGCTGGATCGCCGTGTCGAACACGGCCCGAAATTACAATATCAACGAAGTCCACTCTCCGGTGTGGGATTTCCCCGCGTCGATGGCCCCCGGCGAGTTGATCTATCGGCCCGATGTCTTCGGAGACGACATCTTCTGGCGTGCCATGGACGACGGGTGGCTGATAATCCTGGATAACCAGGGCACGGTCGTCGATTTCGTCATCTGGGGTTACACGCCCGTGCAGTTCAACGACTTCAACGTAAGCGTTGCACCGTTCGGAACGATCGACGTGGGCAACGCCTGGTTCGCCGATCCCGTCTCGAACGTGGGGGCCGCGTTCACCGGACTGCAGCGCACGGGCAACTCCGACCACGACGACGACGCCGACTGGACCTGGGCGCAATCGCCGTCCGCGGATGTTCAAAACGAGGGGCTTTCCGTACCGTTTCTCGCCGGCGGATCGGCACCGCGCACGGGCATCGGTTTCTCGGGGCCCGCGGGTGATTTCAACGAACTGATCCGAACCAACGCCGAAGGAGCCATGCGGGATACCAACGCCTCGCTGTGGACGCGCGTTCGCTTCAGCGTCGACAATCCGGACAACATCGAATCGCTGTACTTGCGCATGAAAGACGACGACTGAGTTGTGGCCTATCTCAACATCCAGGAGGCTGCCCGACGCGCTGTACCCGAGCCGCTCGGCTTGGCGTGTACGTGACCG
>CAYYOX010000052.1:13387-18162 GCA_964473065.1 uncultured Planctomycetaceae bacterium
TGGATCAATAGCAAGGTGGGACTGAAGATGCAGATGGCCAACTCGTCGATCTGGCAACGAATGACATTCCAGGCAGACGATCCGGCGTCGCTGGACCGGCTGCAACTGAGAATGAAATACGACGACGGGTTTGTGGCCTATCTCAACGGCCAGGAGGTTGCCCGACGCTTCGCACCCGATCCGCTCGACTGGGATTCTTCGGCCACCCAGTCGCGCTTAACCCAAGACGCGCTGCAATGGGAATCGATCAACTTGACCGAGGCCCTGCCCTACCTGGAGGCCGGCAACAACGTGCTGGCCATCCATGGGCTGAATTTTGACGCGGCTGACGACGATTTTCTGCTGCTGCCGGAATTGACGACCGTGCTGGAGGGGACGCTCACCGAGCGTTTCTTCGACGCGCCCACGCCGGGAGGCCCTAATCTGGCCGATCTGGTCGTGATCAATGAACTCCACTCCAACCCGGACGTGGAAGCCGAACTGAGCGAGTTCGTCGAACTGCACAACGCGGGCCTGCTCTCGGCCGACCTGTCCGGTTGGTCCTTCTCCGACGGGCTGGACTACATGTTCCCGGCCGGCACGATCTTGGCGCCAGGCGAGTATATTGTCGTCTCGCAAGACCCGACCACGCTTCAGAACAAGTTCGGCGTCGCCTCACTGGGGCCGTATGTCGGAAAACTCAGCAACGAGGGCGAAACGGTCGCCCTGGCCGATGCCTTGGGGAACGTGCGCGACGAAGTCGACTACAAGCTGGGCTTCCCCTGGCCGAAGGTCGGCGACGCACGGGGTAACTCGATGGAACTGGTCAATCCGCGAGTCCCTAACGACTTAGGCGGCAATTGGCGATCCAGCAACGGCGCACCTACGCCCGGGGCGGAGAACTCCACCGTAGTTGTGAACGTGGCCCCGCAGATGCGCAAGCTCAGCCACTCGCCCCAGCAACCGGCCAGCGGCCAGGACGTTACGATCTCGGTCAAGGTCACGGATCCCAACGGCGTGGCCAGCGTCGATTTGGCCTATCAAGTGGTCAACCCGGGCGATTACATCAACATCGACGAAGCCCGTTACGAGAATCCCGCCTACTGGACCACCGTCGCGATGCACGACGACGGGCTCGATGGGGACGTGACCGCCGGGGACGACATTTATTCGGTCGTGCTGCCCGGCTCGATCCAACAGCATCGCCGCTTGGTCCGCTATCGGATTACGACCGAGGACACCTCGGGGGCCTCGGTTCGCGGGCCCTATCTGGACGACCCGCAGCCGAACTTCGCCTACTTCGTCTACGACGGCATCCCTGATTGGACCGGCGCGTTGCAGCCCGGCGTGACCGAGGAGGTCACTTATGGATCTGACGTAATGAACTCGCTGCCGGCCTTTCATCTGATCGCGCAAGAGTCGGATGTGATCGCCAGCCAATACACGACGGCCGACGACAGGGTCTTTCGTTTCGGCGGCACGCTGGTGATCGGCTCAGAAGTCTACGAGGACATCCACTACCGAATACGCGGCTCGGCGTCGACCTGGTACAGCGGCAAGAACAAGTGGAAGCTGCGGTTCAATCGGGGGCACTTCTATCAAGGTTACGACCAATACGGCAATGCCTGGCCCGAAAAGTTCCGCACGATCAACCTCGCCACGGCCGCCTCGCCCTGGGCGGTGCAGAATCGGGGTTTGTCGGGCATGGACGAAGCCATTGCGATGAAGTTGTTCAACACGGTCGGCGTAGCGGCGCCCAACATCGCCCCGCTCCAATTTCGCATCATTGATGACTCGGTCGAGGCCGACCCGAACAACCAATACGAAGGCGATCTCTGGGGACTGTACCTGGCGTTCGAGAATCCCAGCGGCCAGTTCCTCGACGCCCACGACCTGCCGGACGGCAACCTGTATCGCTTCGATTGGTCACCCGAACTGGAAAACCAAGGCGCCGGTTTGCCCAGTAGTTTGTCCTTCGTCACCAATTTCGTCACCGCCTATAACCAGCCGCAGACGGTCGATTGGTGGCACGAGAACGTCGACGTGGACGGCTATTACAGCTATCGCTCGATCGTCGAGACGATCAACCACAACGACCTGACCGAACAGCACAACATGCTGCTGTTTTACAATCCGGAAACCGAGAAATGGTCGCAGCTTCCCTGGGATCTTGACCTGCTCTACGAAGAGTACGACCGCTGGGGACCGAACGGCGTCCAGTCACACTTGCCGCTGGAACAGTTTCGCAAGATGCTCACGCGGCCGGAGCTCAACATAGAGTTTCAGGCCCGGGCGCGCGAGCTGCAAGACCTGCTGTTGAACCAGGACCAGGGCTGGGAACTGATCGAGGAATACGCCCGATACGTCGAGCCGTTTGCCGACATCGATGCGGCCGTATGGAACTACCACCCGCGCACCTCCGCAGGGCACAAAGGAGCTTTCTACAAAGAATACGCCGTAATGACCAACGGCGCGACCCGCGGGCCCATCAGCCCCGTCGGCTTCGAAGGCATGATGAACTGGGTCAAGGAGTATACGACGCTCGGTGGCTTCGGCGGCAATCAACTCGAAGTCTTATACGCCGACGCGGCCATCCCCGACACGCCCGCAATCTCCTTTACCGGGCAAGTGGCCGAGTCCGAGGTCCTGATCCCGCAAGGCGCCCTGTGGCGATACCTTGACGACGGTTCCGATCAGGACATCGCGTGGCGAGACCCGTCGTTCGACGATTCCACCTGGGCCGAGGATCCGGCGCAGCTCGGCTACGGCGACGGCGATGAGGCCACTGTGGTCGACTACGGCGGCGATGTGAACAACCGACATATCACCACCTATTTCCGACACGCCTTCCAGGTCGACGACGTTACGGAGATCGCGGGTCTGACGCTGCAACTGTTGCGCGACGACGGGGCCGTGGTCTATCTCAACGGTCAGGAACTCATTCGCTCGAACATGCCGGCCGGCCAAATCAATCACCAGACCGCGGCATCCGAATACATCCCCGTGCCGGCCGAAAACGAGTTCAACGAATACCTCCTTGATGCGTCGTTGCTCGTCGACGGCGCCAACGTGCTGGCGGTCGAACTCCATCAAGCAGGCCCGGCAAGTGCCGACCTGAGCTTCGATCTGACGTTGGAAACGAACCCTTCGATAATGCTGCCTGTCAGCGATCTGACATTCCAAACCAACTCCTTCACCGACCCACAAGGCAATGGCACGTTTGGGGCCATGGAGTGGCGAGTTGGCGAGATCTCCGATCCCGAGGCGCCCAGCTACGATCCGGCCGCGCCGAAGGTCTATGAGGTCAACGCCATTTGGGAAAGCGGCGAATCGACCAGCTTCGACAACCAGGTGACTGTGCCGGCCGACTCACTCGAGGTGGGGCATTTCTATCGGGCACGCGTTCGGATGCAAGATAACACGGGCCGCTGGAGCCACTGGTCCGCTCCGGTGCGATTCATTGCCGGCTCACCCACCGGGCCGCCGACCGGCGGATTGCGAATCACCGAGATCAACTACAACCCGGCCGATCCGACCGTCGACGAAATGGATGCCGGATTCACCAACAACGACGCCTTCGAGTTCGTCGAACTGTTGAACACGGGCACTTTGCCGATCGATCTAACCGGCGTGCAGTTTACCGCGGGGATCGATTTCGACTTCACCGGCAGCGGCATCACCACACTTACGCCGGGCCAGTATGTGGTCGTGGCCAAGGACCCGGCCGCCTTTGCCGAGCGTTACGGCAGCGTGCCGAACCTGGTGGGACCCTATCCGAACCAGTTGAGCAACGGCGGCGAACAACTCACGCTCACCGACGCCTTTGGCCAAACGGTCCTCGATTTCATCTACGGCGACTCGGACGAAGCCGGTTGGCCCAACCGGCCCGACGGCACGGGGGCCACCCTGGAACTAATAAGTCCGCCGACCGTCCCGCAAGACAACACCCAGCGAATCGTCTATCTCGAAGATGGCGACAACTGGCGTAGCAGCAGCGAATACGGCGGCAGTCCGGGCAGCGCCGGCGCCGGACCGCTCGGCACCGTGGTGATCAACGAAGTGCTCACGCACACGGATGATCCGTCGGTCGATGCGATCGAATTGTACAACTCGACCGGCAGCCCCATCGTGCTGGGCGGCTGGTGGCTGAGCGACACGGCCGACGACTTCTTCAAGTTCCAGATCCCCGCCGGCACAACCATCCCGGCATACGGCTACTTGACATTCTACGAAGGCCATTATGTGGGGGAGACGTTTACGGTCGACCAGACGACCGAGTTCGGCGGCACGGGGGTGAAAGATTTCGCGCTAAGCGGTTCTCGCGGCGACGACGTGTGGCTGTTGATGGATCCCGGCGGTGGCAGTTCCTTGCGATTCGCCGACCATGTCGAATTCGGCGGGGCGCTTAATGGCGAACCGTTCGGCCGCTGGCCCGACGGCACGGGCGATCTCTACCCCATGACCGCCTTCACGCCCGACGGCGCCAACAGCGGCCCCCGACCGCCGCAAGAGTTGGTGATCAGCGAAGTGATGTACAACCCGGTCGGCGACGACGACCCGGACGAGTTGGAATTCATCGAGATCTACAACACGGCAGTGTATTCCGTCGACCTGACCGGGTGGCGGTTGCGCAAAGGTTTTGACTTCGATTTCGCGCCCGGCACGATGCTCGACGCCCGGTCCGCCCTGGTGATCGTCTCGTTCGACCCGAGCGATCAGACCACGCTCGACGCGTTCCGCGCGGCCTACGGCATCGGTGCGGAAGTGACGATCGTGGGCAATCCGAACGATACGCT
>CAYYOX010000053.1:0-18146 GCA_964473065.1 uncultured Planctomycetaceae bacterium
CTACAAATCCATGAATAATCCGGGATAGGAGGGTGGCTGGCGGCGCAGCGCAGCGAAACCCCGGGAATATGGATCCTGGGGCGCCGCTCCGCTTTGCCCCAGCCACCCCTTTCTGGCGATTTCCTGACTTTGCAGATCTCCTGAACAGATCTCCTGAACAGATCTCCTGAACAGATCTCCTGAACAAGGCAGCGCAGCCACACACTGGTGGGTTGCCTTCCGGCACGCTAGAATCCGGTTGGGGTGGGAACGTACGTCACGGCTGGGGGTAATCAGGAGAAACGATCGATGACGCCGGAAACTCTTGGCGGGCCATCCTCTGCAGGTGGCGGGTGGCGAGGCACAACAGACGTCAATCCTACTGCCACGAGGTGGGCCAAACGCGTGCTCCTGAGCATCTTGGCGGCCGCACTGGTCGGCCTCTTGGCTTACCTGCTATGGCTCTGGATTTTCCGCCCGGTAACCTATCTCGTCTCCTGGCCTGCACCCGAATTCGAAGAACTGTCCTTTCCCCCCATTCCCTTCGCCAAGCAAGACATCCAAGAGCTGCAAAAGCTCACCGCGGCCAGACTCCTGAACATCCGCGACAGCGGTGAGAGTTTCAACGATACGGATAGTTTGGCCAAGCGGCTGCAAGAATTCGGGTGCCGTCCCAAAGATACCTTGATTTTCTACGTCCAGGCACACGGCTTTTCCGATGACGGCAAGGCCTACCTGGCCTGCGGCCCGGAATTGCACGCCGAGGAACGCTACGAGTTAGCCGATTTGCTCGATCGAATTCGGGCATGTCCGGCGAAACTGAAGTTGCTTATCTTGGATGCCGGGTATCTTGCCTTTGATCCGTGGCGGGGAATCGTCGTCAACGAGTTTCCCCACTTGCTGCAGAAACAACTTGAACAAGAACGCGAGGAGGACTCCAACCTTTGGGTCCTGACGTCCAGCCGGCCTCTGCAAACTTCTTATGCTTCGTTTTCGGAGAAACGATCGATCTTCGGCTACTACGTGACCCGGGGGCTCCAAGGAGCGGCGGACCGGACCGATGAGGCGAGTGACGGTAAAGTCGACTTGGGTGAGTTGTACAAGTACGTGTGTGCCGGTGTGCGCGCCTGGGTGGCACGTGAAGTCGGAGACCCCGACGCGCAGACTCCCTGGCTGCTCAAAGACGGCGAAGGAGAAATCGCTGAATTCCCGGACCAATTCTTGGTGGCCGTTTCCGACGAAACTCCCAACGACGAGAAGGAGAAGGAGAAGGAGAAGGAGAAGGAGAAGGAGAAGGAGAAGAACTCGCCCGACAAACAAGACAAACTCGATCCAAAACAACTTGCTACGCAACAGCTCCAGGAATTCATGCAGGAAGCATGGAAGCTTCACGACAAGATACGCGAGCACTTGCAGGATCGGGCCACGAAGCCGGATGCCGGGAAAGGCAGTTGGTGCGTGGTGGATGAGCTTCCTCATGAGTGGCGAGAATTCGAGCTGTTGCTGATCGACTACGAATTGCGATACCGGTGTGGACAGAGCTTCGAGCAAGACACGATGCTCGAGGTGGCAACGCACAAGGGATTCCTCGAAAAAAGTTTTCGGAAGGAGTTCGGCGCGTTCAAGACCAACGAAGACATCGGATTCCAGTCCGACACCGCCGAGAACAAAGATACCCGGCTGATTAGAGAGTTATTCCAACTCAGAAGCAGGCTTCTGTTTCGGGCGCCCTACTACGTGCGATGGCATGCTCGCAGTTCGCTTGCCCCCAAGGACAAGCCGTCGGAACTTCATGGCTTAGTCTTGGAGTTGCTGAAGAACTTGAGGGCTTTTGGCGACGAGTGGGAAAGACTGTATGAGAGTGGCATCGATTCTACGGAGCATGAAAAGATAAAGAAACTGAAGCTGTTGAAGGAAACACTGAAAGCATCAGAGAAGACACTGCAAGAGATGTTGAGCACGAAGATTGCCGATCTGATCAACGATCCGGACCAGCAGGTCAACGCCCATGACACCGAGATTCTGCTGGGTATTCCCTTGTTGTCCAGCAAGCAACGCATACAACTACTTGAGAGTCTGGACGCGTTGAGCCGTACTCCGCCGGACGCAAGTTCGCAGATGGCTGACCTCGAAGGATGGAAAAAGGGGGCTCTGGACTTTGCCGAAAGACAGGCGTCGCTTGTCGGCAAACGGGCCACGTTGGAAAAGCAACTTGTTCTACTGGCCGACCGGGACAACGAGATCAGAGGTATCCAGTTGCCGAATACCTATGATCTCGGCGCAAAGGGGGAGCCTGGGGAACCATATCAGGTCTTCGGGGCACAACTCGGCGAGTTCTACCAGACTATGCCCCGCAAGATCAGAGAGCTTGCCAAAGAGAAAGACAAAGCAAAGATCCGGGCCGCGGTACGATTGCTCCGCCTGATGGATGGCCGCGACAATCCCGAGTCTATCCCCAAAGGGGTCCTTGATAACACGGTGACTCGTCCGCCGATTGCCGTTGTGACTTCTAATACGCCCCCGGGTAATGGCGACCCTCCACCGGAGAAGGCGCCGATCAAGGTCGAATTGCGGGCGTATCGACTAGACGCTCAAGGGGAACGGGAGATGGGGACCAGGAAGCTTACGACCGCCGATTGCGACGGGATCCAACTCCGCCCATTCCCCAATCGAAACACTGATTTCTGCTTCAAGTTGCAAAACATCTCCGGCCAGCGTGATGAGGTAAGCGTCCGGTTTTTTGCCGTGACCGGCCACAAGCGGGGTGAAGCACCTTCCTGGGAACGGCTCTCAGACGGCTCGGATTACGCAGAAGCGCTTGCCGATCCGGTCGATATGGTATTGCCGGCCGGGCAGGATTGGCAACTGATCGAAGTGGCTTTCCCCCAACCTGCCGCACCGGCCGGTGAGCCCGCCCCGCCTGGAAAAGACAGTACCCTTTGGGCCTGTGCAATCTACGAAAAGGGCGAGGCGACTTCCAGCCCTCCCGAGCAAGTATATTGGCTGGAGTTCGTGCCCCTCTCACCAACAGATTACGTCCAGGTCCGGGAATCCGACGTTGTCTACAACTCCCAAGGGAGCAGTCTGACGATCGACGTCAGGCCCTTCTCGGCCGACACTGGCGGACGCCTCATCCTTCCCAGGAATCTGCGGGCGAACCCGATCGGCGTGACTTGGGACATCGACGGCACGCGAAAGCAAATCACGTCCGCCGCCGATGTGGCCACGCTCTCCGCAAAGGTCGATCCCTCACTGGACAAGAAGCTGGATGTCCTGCTGAATCTCGACGGCTACCCGCGGGCGTGGAAATTCCACGTCGAGTGCCAACCCATCGGACGATCTTTCAATATGCGGGACAAACCTCGCGTTCGCATTACTGCGCCCCATCAGAACGAACCGTTCTCTTCGGAACGACCGATCACGGTGGCCTTCGAGGTGGACGCTCCGTCGGACGCCTTCCTCAATTCGAGGGACATGGTCCGCGTAGAACTCGTGGACGACCGCAATTCCCCTCTCGAAGAGATCGGCTCATTCTTCGGCGACCGGCAAGTGAAAATATTCTTGACCAAGAGCAACACTCCGGGAATCGTCAGAATCGGGACCACGGTAAGTGACTTCGAGATTACCATGGACAAGCCCGGGCGAGAAGGTAAATTCCGCATCCGGGTCCGCTTGGAACTGGACGACCGCAGCATATCGGCAGACCCCGAAGAATTGGACAAATCTGTGGAAATTCTGCTGGACGGCACGCCACCCAAATTGACAAACGAATCTTTGTCGAAGACGATTGACAAGGACGGCGCAGTAATACTGTCCTTTGAAGCAAGCGACCCGAGTGGCGTGTCCCAAGTGGAGTACCATTTCGATCGCAACAAATTGGTGAAACTAGACGGCAACGAAAAGGGGCTCTCACCGCAACGCGACGCGGACGGCAAGTGGTCTCTGAAGTGGTCGGCGGAGGAAGAGGGCCTGCGACCAGGAATCAATTACCTTTTCTGGCGGGTCACCGATGAAGTCGGCAACAAGACACCCACCAAGAGATACAAACTCACGGTTAGAGACTAGCCGATGGTTTCGGGCACAATGTCCGAGAAGAGGAAGGGTCCGAGAAGAGGAAGGTTCCGAGAAGAGCAACGGCAGGATTGAAGGTTGCGTAGTTTCGCCGGATACCGACTCGAAAGCAAGGTTTGTCTTCGAAGTCGAGCCGGGTAAATACACGCTGCTGGCCAGGAAGAGGCTTGGTGAGAGTGTCAAGTCGGCCTCGGGAAAGGTCGGGGTGGCGGTGAACGGGAAACGCACGAAGGCGGAAACCAAGTTGCCCATGTATGACCGGCGGGCTTCTGCGATTCCGCGCCAATTTCAGACAAATCGTTTTGGGCCGAGAAAACCGGAGGTGGTTCATGTCCTGGAAATCTTCTTCTGACAAGCCCGGCTGGCGCGGCGACTCTCCAGCCCAGTCGCGGGGTGGTCCCGCGGGGCAAAAGAAAAGCTGGACAAAAAAGAAGGACCGGCAGTACGATCGGGCGCTGAGCCGGCATCGGGCCAAACTCTTCGCTTCGTCGTTGCTCTTGCTGGTGTTGATAGGCGCACTCGTCTACTACTTCATTCCCCAGCCGATAAGGACTCCCTGTTTAATTTGCGTGGCCACCGAATACAAGTGTCCGATTCCGCCCAACGCCTGGGCAAGAGAGGACACCGACCGGCTGAAAGGTGAGATTCATGAGAGCATTCTGAAGGCCAAGGAGTTTGGCAAAGATGTCGCCAAGGAAGAGCTACTAAGGCAGTTGAAGAACGGCCTCCACCAGACCAACCCCGGCGGTCCCAAGGATGACCTGATCATCGTTTACCTAAGCATGCACGGAATCGTGGACGGCGACAACATGCCGTGTCTCTTGCCCTCCTCTGCAACGCCGGCAAACCCTGACGGGTGGTTGCCGGTTTCTGAACTGCTCGACTGTATCAAGAAGGAACACCCGGGCAAGAAGAAACTGCTGATCCTCGATGCCAATCGTATGGATGCCAACTGGAGCCTGGGGCTGCTGTACAACGGTTTTGCGGAAAGCTTGGAACAACTAGTTACCCAAAGGGATGACCCCGATTTGGCCGTGCTAAACTCGGCCAGTCCTGGTCAGATCGGCTGGGCCGCCTCGGAACTCGGCGGCTCTGTGTTCGGATACTACGTGTGGCGGGGACTACGAGGAGAAGCCGACGGCGCAAACACGAATAAGCCGGATAAAAAGGTCTCGCTGCACGAGCTTCATGCCTACTTGCAGGCTAAGGTCGCAGGCTGGACCGTCGCGCACAGGGATGACGTGCAAACGCCCATGTTACTACCCAAAGACATGGAAGATTACTCCTTGGTCCATGTCGGACGGATTTCCAAGCCCAAGTCGGCACGCAAGGATTCAAGAGATTCGCGGTGGGCCGCCGTTGACGCATTATGGCGGCGACACGAACATTTGCTGACAACAGCCAACCCCTATCGTCTCAATCCGCTGAAATGGGAAGAGTTCCAACACGAACTGCTGCGGTTGGAGCAATTGATCCAGGCGGGATCAGCTTACGGAGGGGATTTCTACAAGACCGAGAAGGTCCTGTCCGAGTTGGCCGACGAACTGGAGAAGCCGGCAACCGAACGGGATTTGGCAGCCTACAGCTTGCCCTTGGCAAGGCAATTTCATCCCTGGACTCCCGAAGCCGCGAAAGCTGCCGACCGGGCGCTCGCGACAAAAGTTGAACAAGGCGATTCCGCTGCGAAACAGCCCGCAAAAGATGCGGACTAGGAGAACCCCGAGGAAGCAACCCCCGGTGATGATGGCCCGGAAGAGACTCAGCAGCAGCCGACCGCCGATCCCGCATCTGAGGACGACGTGCAATACGGTTATTCGGCCGCAGCCGAAGCGGCCCAGAATTGGGCGATCGACCAGCTGAGCAGCCGCACCGAATTGGGCCGAGTTGTCGAGTTTCTGGATCAAGAAGATGGAGGTCCCGAATTCGACAAGGTCCAGCCCCATTTCATGCGGATGCTCAACTCGCACCTCGATCCCCAGGTATTTGACTTGCCGAGTATCAAGCTGGCCCTGCGAGTCCGCAGACAGGCCGAGGAGTCTGCCGCGCCGGAGGACCTGCGGGCCCACCACTGGATCCGGTCCGCCGTGGAGCACGCCGACGGTAACCGCCGTCGCGCAGAGGACAACCTGTTTGTGGGAAATGAGTGGAATGATGCCACCGGAGAAACTGACGAGCAGGAGAACACCTATTCTGCGGCACAGCGGGATGCAGCAGTGGTCGCCGCAGCTCTGAAAACGCGAGACGAAGCATGGGGCAAGACACCATATCTGGCAGAGTGGTTCTTGGCACGACTCCAGGAAGCCGACATCAAGACAGATGACTCGTTGAGGAGCCAATTGAAACAATTGATTGGCGATAATCACGAGTTGGCTTTGGCTGCGGAATTGGACCCACTGCGCCGAAATGAGAAGACTTTGCCGGATCTGTCTGAGAAGCAGAAAGACGTCAATGAGCAATTGGATAACCTGCTAGGGGCTTTCGAGGGGGAGTGGGGAAGGTTGATATCAATACTGACCAAAGAAGACGTGAGCACACAGCGAAGAGCGTCAAAACTGCGTCAGCTTTCCGTGATCCTGTCTGGACCGCTTGTGACGGGCGAAGATCGAAACAGCTTGCGAAAGAGATACCTGGAGGCTGCCAAGGGGATCCCCCCCCAGGCCCTGGCTGACCCAAAGGAATACGGCTCTAAGAATACCTCATCAGACCAGCTCTCTCGCCTGAAAACTTGGCCCAAGCATCCGGCCCTGATGATTCTCCGACTCCCTGAGGAGCCATCCCAGAAAGACTTGCCGGCACGGTTGGCCAAAGGAGGGCAACGAATCCGTCAATTCCTCTACGGAAGTCAACGGCACGATGACCCGATGACCGAGGTCTACGGCCAGGCAAACGATCTACTAAAGCAAACCAACAAGAAGCTCACGAAGGCCGATTCGCCGATAGAGACTCGAACCGGCTGCAGCCAAGCGGACCAATTGGTGCGTAGATGTGCCGCCCTGTTGAGATGCCGGCAGTGGCCCGGACCCGACCCCGATCCAACCCGCCAGCTCCGCAATCTAGACCTGCACTACCTGCTGGTCTGGCACGCCAAGCGCACGTTGGAAGATTTCTGGGGTCCGCGTCCTGACGGCGACAGCGACGCGAAACCGTTCTTCCAAATCGCGGCAAAGCGGTATCTAGGGTCGGCATCCGGGCTCTGCCCCGACAGCGCATACTACCGCAGCGGAAATGACCGCCTCAAAGGGTTATCGGACGTCGCCTTGCAGCCCTTCACGCCCGGCTCGGCCGAACTTCGACCCGTGAGTGGAAGCAACGGAATGGACGGGCAGAAGCTTGCCGTCACCTTGGACCAGGAATTGCCGAAGGAATTGTCGAAGGAGAAGGCGGTGTTCTATAAACTGCCGAAGGGTAAGGCGGCGTTCTTTTTGAACAAAGCGTCGGATTCCTCCTCAGTGGCACTCTATCTGGATGAATCCCAGGACGCGGTTCGCCGCCTGCCGGTTCCCATCCAAGGCAAACCCGAGTACAGCGTCGAGTATTCGATCCGCAAGAGCGACCAGCCAAACACCGAGAACCTTAACGCATTGGTCCTGTATCGCGGCCATCTGCGAAAACGGCTGTTTTCGCCGTCCGGAGGTTGGGTAGTTGAGTTCAAGCCTCCCAAGTACGCCGACACAACGATTGCCGTATTTGGGGCAGCGGAAAAACCCAAGTCCGTCGTGTTTATTCTCGATTGTTCTGCAACCATGAAGGGACCGCGCATCCAGGAGGCCAAGAACGTTCTGATCGGGATTCTCGATACATTGGCTGATTTCGAGAAACCGCCCCGGGTGGGAGTCATGGCTTATGGACACAGTGGCGTTCTAACAAGAGAAAAAGAAGGCGATAAGTGGGTGTCCGATAACCCTAAGATCCCGGTGATCGCAGACGTCCAGTGGCTGATGACTCCCCGTAGTTTCTCCAATAAGAACAAAGACAAGGTCGTCAGCAAGCTTGAGAAACTGGAGCCCAAGGGCCTGACTCCACTTTATCTGGCAATCGACGTGGCGATCCAAGAATACCGTCAGAGCGGAGAAAAGAGACACGTGGTTGCAATTACCGACGGGATGAACAATCTGGAACCGACGTTGCTGACAAAGGAGGAAAGCGCAGCCACGATTATGATCGCCGGGAAACGGGTCTCGGCATCCCGGAACCTGGATGACCTGGAGGCAGTGCTTGAAAAAGAGGGCAATGACGTATCTTTGAACGTGGTGGGCTTCAGGTTGCCTCAAAAGGACGAGAAACAGATCCAGCAGTTCAAGAATGCTCTGCACACGCAAAACCAACGGTTTCTGCTGGCAAGTAGTGTGAAACTCCTGCAAGATGCTCTGGAAGACTTTCTGGGTTTACGCCTGTACGAGGTTCAGTCGTCAAGCAGGCAAGAGCGTCCCCAAAAAGCGTATCTTGGAAAACGGATTCCCGTAGAAGGCGCGGGGTCTTATCGGGTCCAAATGGTGGATTTCCAGCCCCCGGTCAAGGAAAAAGTAGTAAGCGTGGAGAAGGGACAGAATCTGAAACTCTACCTCAGCAATGATCCCCGCCGTCTGATCTTCAAACGTTACAACGACGAGGCTGACAGACACAGACGCCGTGGAGATCCCGCGTATGCGCGGAACTCGGATTCTACAGACGACCCCAGGGAGTTCTTTGTCAGGGTGTACAATCCGAACACGCCCGAGGGCATTCGCTTCGATGTATCCATCGAAAACGGGATCGAGGAGGAATTCAGCCCCCGACCGAAGGAAGTCTGGATGGAGGTGGCGCCCCAGCGCAGCGACAGGGCGGATACCTTCCCGGTACACAGGTTTTTCGACCTGCGTTTTCTGCCGGGCCGACCGGTACCCATGTTGAGCTATCCGGATCAGAACTGGCCGCAGAAGGCCGACATTGCGAAAATCGACCTCTGGTTCAAGCTCCAGCCAACCGATCCCCAAGTAGTTTCCTTGAAGAAACTTCTGGAGGGGAAGCCGTTGCAGATCGAGCGAATCGCGGGAGTGACGTTCAAGGCGGCAGTGAAAAAGATCAAAGTGAAACCGATCAAGACACCAAAAGACTCGAACGATCCGCAACACTTAATCGACGCATGTGCGGTGCTGATTACGGAAACGCATTCGACGGATGTCCCGCTCGAATACGTGAAGGTGGAAATGGATCCTCCGCCGGACAACACCAGTCGGAGATTCGTTTCAAAACCTCCCACCGTGTATCATGAGTTTCAATACTTCGGCGACGATCTTAGTAAAGTCAAGCAGTACAATGTTAACCTTACCAGCGAAAACGACTTGAAGGAAAACGCGTACCGATTGGAGAGTCCCTTCGAAGTCCGCGTAGATCTGCCGAGGCGGTAGCCGATCGGGGCCCAAGTACCCGCAGCCGCTCTGAGAAATCCAGCCGCGGCGGCCAAACATGCACCTACGCTGCAATTATTCCGAAGCTCCGCTTAGCCCCCCGACTTCTGCTGCGACGCGGACGCTGGTCGACGGCAATGCTTGCAGTTGCGTGGAAAGCCGGGAGCGGAGCGCGGAAGCGGAGCCCGGCTGGAAGCTCGCTCGCGAACCGCTGGTAACTCGACAGCTTGCAACATGCCGGCCAACCGAATCGGACTGGCCACGCCGGAGGACTTCTTCTTCGGCACCGAACGCGAAACTCGCTTGGGCTCACGCCGATCATTCAACCGCCGCGGCTCGTGGCGGTCGACCGATCGGTCCTGATCGGTCAAGTCATCTTCGACTTCCTCCGGCGGTTCGGCTGGTTCCGTAGATTCGCCACCCTCGGGCAGTTTGCCGCCCTCCGGAATCTCAACCTCTGGCTCAGGTTCCGGCGGACCCAGCACGCCCATACAGGTCTGGTATGCCTTTGCGGCCACCTTTCTCACGCGCTTAGATGATTCCTTGTAGCAGCACTCGCCGTCCTGCTTGTAGGCCCGCTCGTGGAGTATTTTCAGGCTTTTTTCGCTGCAACAACTACTCGCGTTGCAGCTCTTACAGGGATCTCCCGCAGTCTTCAGAAGCGCCTTGGCCGCCTCGTAACGAACTTTTTCAGTACAATCTACCAGTGCGGCCAGCAGGGCCTCCTCCACTCCTTTGTAACAGTCGCCACAGCCCAGACTGCCCAAGTATTTTATGGCTTTTATCTTTTGCGGCGCCTGATCTTCCGCGACCTTGATCTCGGCCGCCGCCTTGATCGCCTTATCCTCACTCTCGAGGTTCGCCGGATCGGTGAGTTTCTTCAAAGGAGGCTTTTTTTCCAATCCGGGATGTTTGCCGCGGCGGTTCACCAGGGAATCCTGCAGCTTATGAAGCTTCTTGGCCCCCTGCGGAACCCCCAAGAACCTCCAAAGCGTCATTGGACTGGCCGCTAGGTCAGCAGCATACGCATGGGAACTTATTCCGATTAGGCAAAACAGTAAAATTGCCAATCCAGAGCACTTGATACAGTTCACGCCTACCCCCCCTCATCCTGAAAGCACCTACAACCGTTATAACCGGAATAATCGTTACCGGCAGTTATTCTCTTCGACGGGTGCACCCTCCATCTTTAGTGTCAGAATGCCAATTCCTTTTTCGCCCAGACTTTTCGTCAACACGGCCCTACAAGTTGTGGGGGATGTTCAGGTAAGTATTCGTCAAACCCCTCCTTTCGGCGGGGTGCCACTCCAGAAAACTCTGTCCGCGTTGCAAGATAAGGACTTAGGCAACTCGCAGGCCGACATGACGTTTTGGCGTCAGATCGGCTTTTCGTAGATGCGGTATGTTTTGTGGCGTCGTCCGCCGGCCGCTTCGATCGTTCGGTTGATCAGGACGTTGTCTTCCAAGGTCCAGCCGAGTTCGGCGCCCTCGTAGCCGAGCGTGTTCTTGCCGTAGTCGAGCGTTTGTAGGATCAACAGCTCGGCAATTCCTCGGCGGCGGTATCCTTCGATCACACTCAGTGCGATCATCCGCGCGGTCTTGGCATGGCGGAGTCGGCGTTTGAATCGTACCAGGTTGATCGGCAAGCCGAAGTTGGTCAGGCGTCCGTCGAGCGTCCGAATGGCTTCGTTGACATCGGGCAGGGTGATCGCGGCGCCGACCGGTTTGCCGTCGATTTCGGCAAACAGCACGTGTTCGGCAACGGCCACCTTGGCCAACCCCTTGGCCATGTATTCCAGTTCGGCGTCGGTCAGCGCGACAAAGCCCCAGTTGTCCCTCATGCCTTCGTTGAAGACGATCTTGAATCGCTCGACTTCAGCGGCAAAATCGCTGCGACTGAAGGGGCGAATGACTACGCCGCTTCGTCGGGCGATTCGTTCGAGCTTCTTTTTCCATTTGGTGATCAGGTCGTTCGAGGCTACGAACCACCAGCTATACAAGTCCTTGGTTTTTCTCAGGCCCCACGACTGAAGCAGCCCGGCGTAATAGGGCCGGTGGTGATTCATCATCACGGTCGGCGGTGTTTCGAAACCGTCGATCAGCAGCCCGCACGGATAGTTCATCGAGTAGTCGATCGGGCCCATCATCGCCTCTCGGCCACGGGCCTTGAGCCATTGGGCCGCCGTATCGAGCAGTGCGTGGGCCATTTCGGGGTCGTCGGCGCTCTCGAACATCCCAAAACATCCGAGATTGGTCCCTTGCTGTTCGTTATAACGGGGATCGTCGCTGACCAGGATTCGCCCCAAGGGGACGTCGCCGCGGCTGGCCACGAACTGTGCGGCCTGGCCGTACTGATAGAACGGATGCTTCCGCGGATTGAGAAACTCCTTGACTTCCATCAACAGCGGCGGAATCCAGTGCGGATCGTCGGCATAGATTCTCCAGGGGACCTTGCAGAACTGATCCAGGTCGCGGCGGCTTTCGACCAACTCGATATGAAGCGGCTGCTTGGCCACCGCAGCGATCTGCCGCGTTGCGTCCGTGGGGGCGGCTATCGCGGCCGGTAGCTTCGGTTGGTCTGATGCCGGCGGCTCTTTGTCGAGGTCGTAGAGCCGGTAGGTCTTGTAGAGCGTCGCGCCGCCCTTTTCCAGGCTGCCGCGGGAAAGCATGTTCGACTCGAGGACCCAGGAAAACTCGGCCTCCTCGATTTCCCAATCCAACACCTTGGGGACCAGCCCGTGCATCAACACCAGCCCCACACCCATCCGCTGGTACTCGGGCAGCACGTTGGTGCTGATCATGCGGACCAACTTTATCTCGTTCTTCTTCCGCAGCAGGCGAACCATGCCGAAAGGAAAGAGCCGCCCGTCGATCTCGCGGATTCGCGGGTTGTAGTCGGGCAACCCGAACACGGCGCCCGCCGGCTTGCCGTCGATCTCGGCCATGATGGCCAACTCGGGGACCATCAGGTGTCGCAATCCTCGGGCCGTGTGTTGGATCTCTTCCTTGGACATGGGCACGAAGCCCCACGTGTTGACCATCGACCGATTGTAGATCGATAAGAACGTCTCGACGTCTTCCAGGAAGCGACTCTTATCCAACGGGCGGAGCCGGATGTCGTAGCGCTCGATGATCTGCGTGGCGATCGGTTCCAGCTTGTCGCGGATCTTCGGCAGCATGTCGACATGGCCCCAGTAGGCGTACAGGTCCTGCGACTTGGCGAACCCGTAGCTCTCGATCAGCCGGGCGTAGTATGGGTGGTTGTAGGTCATCATGAACACGGGCGGGGAATCGAACCCGTCGATCAACAGCCCCAGTTCGTGATTCAACGAGGGATTGGTCGGCCCGCGAAGGCAGTAAATCCCCTGGTCGGCAAACCACTCGCGCACCGCGTCGAACAGTCCGTTGGCCGCCTCCTGATCGTCGACACACTCGAAGAAGCCGAAGAACCCGCGGCGATCGCCATGCCGCTCGATATGGCCGAGATTCAAGATCGCGGCAATCCGCCCGCAGACCTCGTCGTCGCGATAGGCCACGAACGTCTGGACGCGGTTTCTCTCGTAGAACGGATTCGGGAGGAATCCGACCATTTCCTTCTGGTTGGTCCGCAGCGGCGGGATCCAGTTCGGGTCGTCCCGGTACAAAGTCCAAGGGAGTTCCAAGAACTGCTTCTTCTCGTGGCGGGTGAAAACTCGCTTGATGACCAGTTGCGACATGGAACCGCCCGATTGTTGCTTGCTCTATTCATCCAAAACGGTTTATTCTACCTGCCCGTCGCCTTCGCGGTCAACCGGGAGCAAGTTGCCCAAGATTGCCCTGTTCCCGATGGTTCGAGTCCTTTATTATAGGGGACCAGATACGTACGTCCGTTCCCTCAATAACCTGCCCGGAATTCCTGCCCTATGTCCCGAGTCTTGGTTACCGGTGCAAGCGGTTTTATCGGATGGCATTTGACGTCGCTGCTGGCCGAGCGTGGTCACGAGGTGACTTGCCTGGTGCGGAAGACCTCGGCGACCGATCGGTTGCGTCCGCTAGGTGTGCGGCTGGTTCACGGCGACGTCACCGATCGCGACAGCCTGCCGCCGGCGATCGCCGAAAACGACGTGGTCTACCATCTGGCCGGCCGGACCATGGCGGCTGGGGCCGAGCAGTTTCATCGGGTCAACGAGCAGGGCGTGGTCAATGTGGTGCGAGCATGCGCCGAACGGGCCACGCCGCCGGTGACCGTGCTCGTCTCTTCCTTGGCGGCGGCCGGACCGGCTGTGGATGGTCGTTTGCGAACTGAAGCCGATCCCCCGGCGCCCGTTTCTCAATATGGGCGGAGCAAACGGGCCGGCGAAGTGGCCGCCGAGCCGTGGGCCGACCGCGTGCCGATAACCGTCGTTCGGCCGCCGATCGTGTTCGGTGAAACCGATCGGGCAACATTCGAGATCTTCCGCATGATTTCCCGTTTCCGCATGCACGTGGTACCCGGCTGGGGGCGGAGTCGGTTCTCGCTGATTCACGCGGCCGATTTGGCCCAACTGCTGGTCCTTGCGGCCGAGCGGGGTGATCGGTTGCCGGTCGGTGAAAACGGAAACTCGACCGGCTACTACTTCGCCGCCTGCGAAGAACACCCGCCCTACGTGCAGCTCGGGCGGATGATGGCCGAGGCGCTGGACCGCCGCATGTTGATCATGCCCACGATACCCAGTACCATTTGGTCGATCGCAGCGGTCAACCAGTTTCTCTCGACCCTCAGCCCGCAGGCCAGCGCGTTGCGTCTGGACAAAGCGCGAGAAGTCCGGGCCGGTTCGTGGCTCTGCTCACCCGGTCGGGCCGTCGATCAACTAGGGTTCTCGGTCGCCGCTCCGTTGGCCGACCGCCTCCGCCAAACGGCCCAGTGGTATCGCCGCGAGGGATGGCTCTAAGCGCAAAAACGCTCACCCTAGCGGTTATAAAGCCGCGACCGTTGGTCGCGCCTGATGCTGCCTGGCGGCGAGTTTATCTCACTGAAGTTCGCGACCAGCGGTCGCGGCTTTATAGAGACCTACTACTGCTTGATCAACTCGACGCAAATACCGCCGGCTCGCAGCGCACGGTGCATGCGGGTGAACCAGAGCTCCTGGTGCCAAATCAGGCCGACTTCCTGGCAGATGCGGGCCAACTCCCGGCGGTTGTACGTCCGGCAGCACCACATCCGAGAGGTTATCGCGCCGGACAGATTGTCCTCGGTCGTCAGCAACAACATCTTCGCACCGGGTGACATCACGCGACTGAGTTCGGCCAAACCGATCTGGGCGTTGGGGAGATGCTCCAGGACGTAGCCGCAAGTGATGCAGTCGAACGACCCGTCGTCGAAGGGTAGTTGGCTCAAGTCGCCGACGATGAACTCCGGCCGATCGTTCTTCAGCCGATTCCTTGCCCGGCGGAGCATCTCGTGCGACAGATCGAGACAGACCAACTCGGCGTCCGGATGGGAATACTTCAGCAGATGCTTGGCGAGCTGACCCGCCCCGCTGCCGACATCCAGCATGCGTCGTACGCCGCCGAGATCGAACTTCCGCTTCTGAAACAACCGCTCGCCCAGCGGCGAGTGAAGCGAGATCATGCTGCAGGCGGCCAATACGGCGCCTTGGGGGCCATCGTAGACATCGCGAACCTTGTCCCGATACTGCTCGAAGCTCACCCGACGGATCATGCGGTGTTCCAGCAGCCGATTGAACACCTTGCGACGTTGGTGCGGACCCTCGGACTTCCGAGCGTGACGTGCGGCCCGACGTCGGGACATCTTGGACGACAGAGCAGACTTCCGTTTCAGCAAAACCACTGCAAAACCACCGCGTTAGGGGGTGCGTTCTTTCGTCTACAGGGACACACGTCGCGTGTAGATATACCATTCGAAAAGCAACACGGCTAGCCCCAGCAGCAGCAATCCTTTCCAAATTTCTTCCCGGGCGGTCTCCCAACCCGATTGTCCGGCAAGGGGGACCCAACCGACCTGGATTTTCTGCTTGGGCCGGATTTCGCTTTCGGCAAGGTCGAACAGGTTCACCGCGAACGGCTGCCGTGGTTTTCCACCGGATTCGACGCGGTAAACCCCCAACTCGCCCGTATCGGTAAAGCTCAACGTGTCCTCTCGCCCCTTGCGAAGTTTGGCCGACTTACCCGACGGCCCCGCCACGCGCAGCGAGTCCTGCCCGGCGGGAAATTCCAGGCGGACCGGGTGACCCGGTCGGACGGCTTCAGTGTTCAGGCGATTTCGCCCGCCGCCAAGGTAGTCCAGCACATTGAGCAGGAACACGGGAAAGCTCTGGCGGCTGTGCCAATTCGTGCCCACGTAGATCTCACCATCTACTCTATCGACGATAGCAAACGCCAGCACGGCGTCTTCGAACTGCTCCCGCGGCGCGATGGCCGCCATGGGTCCGACATCCGAATCGATCAGCACGCTGCCGCCACTCGGCGTTTCCAAGGGCGTTCCCGAGAGCAACAACACATCGCCCAGGTCGATCCATTGCATCAACGGATGGGCCGTGTCGACGTCGATGATCTGCGGCACGTCGACCTTCGCCCCGGCCGACCAACCCTCGACCGGCGGCAATTGGCCGATCCACAGCGTGTTGGCCCGAGGCATCTTTCCCTTTTCCTCCGGACCGCAGCAGTCGAAGATAATCAGATCGTACCGCCGCTCGACGACCGCCGCCTCGTAGCCTTTGCTCTTGAGGAACTCGGGCCCTTCAATCGTCAGTTCGGCAATCTGCCGGACGGCGTCCGTTTGCAGGGCCAACTCCAACGGCTCGTTGCCCGGCGTGATCAGCAACACATCGGCCGGATGCGGTGGCGTAATCACGGTCCACGCCACGTCGTCGGTCGAGAGGTCGTCGCCGGTCGTAGCTGCCAGCTTCAACACGCCCGTCTCCACGGCCCCGAGGTCGAAGGCCACGCCGCGGGCTTCTTCCGCGTCCAGGTCGAGTTGGTCGGCGTCGATCAAGCGGCCGTCAAGCGAAAGTTCCATCGAGACGTCGACCGGCTGGTCGCTAAAGTTCTTCAGTCGGGCAAAGGCTTGGAACAGCTCGGGGTCGGCCTCGCTACGTCGGACCGAGAAGGCCGTGATGCCCACGTTCGTTGCGTCGGGTTCACCGATGGAGATGAAATGCGGTTCGAGATTCCCTAGCGAGAACCCGCTGGTCGGCCCGAACCGACCGTCGCTGTAGATATACAGTTCGGCCGGCAAGGCCTCGGCCACTTGCAGATCGCTGGTGTCCTCGGCGATGTGCCCCGGGTTGGCCAATCCGGAAGCGACCCGCAACGCTTCCAACAGCGAGGTGGGGCGTTGCGTGGGCTTGATGTCTTGAAGGGCCAGACGCAACCGGCGTCGGTTGTCGGTAAACGACTGCTCGACCCGGGCCGTATCGGCGAAACTGACCAGCATGGCCACGTCGCCCGAGCTCATCTGGTCGATCAGTTCACCCACCTGCCGCTTGGCCACGGCCAGCCGCGAGGGTTCCACGTCGGTGGCCCCCATGCTGGCCGAATTGTCGATCAGGAAGATGAACCGATCGCCGATCAGGGCCCGTTTCTGCCAATGGGGACGCATCAGGGCCAACGCGACCAGCAGCAGCAACAACAATTGCAGAAACAGCAGCAGGTTTCGCCGCAGCCGCTGCCAGATCGAATTGACGTGCAGGTCCTCGATCGATTTGTGCCAAAGATACGTGCTGGGCACTTCCAGCGGACGCCGCTTCAGCTTCAGAAAGTACAACAGAATGATCGCCGGAGGGATCGACGCCAGGATCGTCCACTGCCACCAAGAGAGCATGTTGGCAAAGCTCGGCCACATCAGCGTACCAACCCCCGTGTGCGAAGGTATCCCGTGATCAGGTCCTCGACCGAGACCTCGTTTCGGGCCAACAGATAAACCATGCCGCGCCGATTGCAGAAGTCGCGCGCCGAATCGACAAAGGCCGCCAAGGTCTGCTTGTAGCGTCGCAGCAACGGCCCGCTGACGCTGACGTCGGCCACGTCGCCGTCCTCGCAGTCGACCAGCCGCAGGTCGCCCTGGATGTCCGGGTCCAATTCCTCGGCCGAGAGAACATGGACCACATAGATGTCCATGTCCTGGGCCATCAGATATCGCAAGGCCGCCTCGTAACCCGACTTGTCCATCAGGTCGCTGATCAGCACCACGATCCCCTTGCCCGAGTTGCGCATGCAGAAGCTCTTGATGCCGTCGTCCAGCGAGACGCCGTCGCCGGGCGTGATCTGTTCGAGATGGTCCAACATCCGCCAGAGGCTGCGTCGGCCGCGAAACATGGGTGCCGAGCCGCGGGTCGACTGATCGAGCGTTTCGATCTTCACCCGATCGCCGCGAACCAACCCGATGAACCCCAACGCGGCCGCCAGTTGGACCGCATAGCGCAACTTCGTCGGCTCGCCGAAATCCATCGACTCGCTCACGTCGATCAACGCGTAGAAGTGCATGTCCTCTTCCTCGAGGAACATCTTCAAAAAGAGCTTCTCCAGCCGGGCATACGTGTTCCAATCGACGAACCGCAGATCGTCGCCGGGCACATAGTTGCGGAAGTCGGCAAACTCGGCGCTCTGCCCCTTGCGCGGGCTGCGTCGTTCGCCTTTCATCCGCCCCCGAAAGATCTTCCGGCTAATCAACTCCATCCGCTGAAGCTTAGCCAGCAATTCAGGGCTCAGTAAATCAGAGTTCACGGCCAT
>CAYYOX010000054.1:0-3215 GCA_964473065.1 uncultured Planctomycetaceae bacterium
GGCCTGACAAGTCTTGAGTTCCTGAATCTGTCCGGCAACCAGATTTCGAGCATCGAATCGGGGTCTTTCAGCGGCCTGACGAATCTTGCTATTCTGGCTCTGGTCAACAACCAGATTTCGAGCATCGAATCGGGCGACTTCAGCGGCCTGCCGAATCTTAGCTGGCTGGAACTGAACGGCAACCAGATTTCGAGTATCGAATCGGGCGCTTTCAGCGACCTGGCGAATCTTAGGGTGCTGTACCTCGGGAACAATACTGCCATGACGGAGTTGAATCTGGACGAGGCTGATTATTCTCACCTGGAATCCTTTGACGTGGCAGGCAATACGAATCTCACGAGCGTCTCGATGAAGAACACCGTGTTGAACCAGACGGCCCTGGCTGTGCTGTCGGACGGTGGCGAAACCAGCGATTCTTACATCGGTATCGGCGAGCTTCCCGGCATCACGGAACTGGACCTCAGTGGCGTGGACTTTGCCAACATCAGTGACCTGGCGCCGCTGTATGCGATGGATGATCTGACCGATCTGTGGTTGGTCGACGTGCTGAACCTCGATGCGATGCAACTGGACCTGATGCTCGACGAACTGACGACCATCGAAGGGACCGACTTCGAGGGCATCCTCTACATGACCCAGACGGACTTCGACGGTCTGAACACGGCCGGCAACGGGCTGTTGGCGCTCTGGGACGACGAGCTCGGCCACCACGTCCAAATCGTCCCCATCCCCGAGCCAACCACACTAGCGCTGCTAGCCATCGCCAGCCTCTGCCTAGCGCCCTGGCTCCGTCGCCGGGCCCAAGCCTAGTATTCTGTAACTTGGAAAATGATGGGTGCCATGCCCACCGATCGTTGCACGCCGAGCCGTCGTGTTTATTTGGTGGGCGGAGCCCACCCTACAGCACGACGATCGCTTCGGTGAACTGCGGCAGCGAGCGGGTGACATCCTGCAGGTCGATGGGGATCACATGGCGGCCGGGGCGGGCGTCGGCTGGGATTTGGATCGAGAGGGACAGCTCGCCGTCCTGCTTTGCCGGGATGACCGTACGCGTCCACTCGCCGGACGTGCCGCCTAAGCTCTTCGGCAACACGGCGCGGCAGGCCGTCTGGCGAGACGAGTCACAGTGGTTCGTCACGACGACCTTCAACTCGATCGTTTCGCCCGGCTTGGCCCGTTGTTCGTACGGGAAACAGCGGACCCACGGCTCGTCCATGCCGTAGTTGGCATGGTCCCAGGGAAACAGTTGGCCAAAGAGTTTTTCGCGATCGGCCAGGTTCTGACGCATGAAGCGGATCTGCTCGGGAGTGAAATCGAAGGGCACGTCGACATGGCAGTTGAAGATGTGTGTCGGCCGGAGCTTCTCGAGCAGGGCCAGGCAACGGTCGAAGCCCGCACCTTGGCCCAGCCAGTTGCGGTTGTGGGCACAGTAGTCGTCGATACCGCCCATAGTAAACGAGTCGCCGGCAAAGAACATTCGCAGATCGTCTCTCTCGACCAGCAGGCCAGCGTGATAGTAGGTCTGGCCGGGGAAGAAGTATGCCGTCAACTGGAACTCGTGCCACGGCCACGACTGGCCGTCCTCGGTAACCCGATCGATCCGAGCCCGGCTGGGAGAAATACAGGGCAGCCGCCATGCGGTAGGATTAGCGATCACTTCGGCCACATGGCGGTCGGTGATACAGGGACAGTCGAACGTCTGCTGGAACTTGGGGATTGCGTCGACGTGGTCGTCGTGGTAGTGGGTCACCCAAAGGCCTTCCACGGAACGAATCTCATCGCTCTGAAGCAGCTTCTTAATCTCGTCGATCACCGCCGGGCTGCCGCAGTCCATCACCAGCGCCGATTTGTCCTTGGCGATCAGCACCCAGGTCGTGCCGAAATGCCGTAAGCAGTCGGGAACCGCTTTGCCCGGGCGGATTGCCATGTGATCCTTCCGGCCGACATACTCGGTGAACATGTTCGGAAAATAGTGACGCAGTGCCGAGATGGCCACGTACTTGTCGTAGCACTGCTCCAATCGCTCGACCAGCTCGTCGATCGCCGCGGCTGGCTTGTCGGTGACACCCCCATGGGAAGAGACCAGCCGATCGGGCTTCAGCGCCTTGATTCGGCCGAGACCCTCGATCAGTTCGTCCCGGGCGCCGAGAAAGCCGTGGTAGTCGGTCGTGGTGATCCCCTTTTGCAGGCTGTAGAGATCCCAGATTCGTCCCTCGTCGTAGATCGCATCGCCGCAGAAGACGATCCGCTCTCCGTCGACCTCGACCAGATAGCTGATCGACGCATCGGTATGCCCGGGCGTGGAGATCACACGAATCTTGGCCGGACCCCAACTCAATTGCTCACCGTCGTTGAGCGTCGCGTCGACCGGGACCGACTCGGCCAGCATGAGATGATGGGGATGCTGATTATAGATATGCCAGCGACTCTTCGGATCGGCCCAATAGGCTTCTACGTTGTCGAAGTATTCTTTCTCGGCAGCCGGGACGCTCAGTCGGGCTCCGGCGGCAACCAACTCGGCCGCACCGCAGGCCTGGTCGCGATGGTGATGCGTGAACAGCACGCGATCGATCGACGTGATGCCCAGATCACTCAGGACCCCAGCCACGCTTGCATCGCCGCAGTCGATCAGCAGGGCTTTGTCACCGTCGCGAAGAATGCCGACGTTGATCGGGCCCTGATAAACCGAGAGATGTTCGGCCAGTTGGGACACTGTGCCGATTTCGGGTTGCACGGTGCGCGGGTCGGCTGCCGAAGCTTGGGGGTTCTGCCCTACGGCCCAACCGGCCATACCGGCGGCGGTCGTTGTGAGGAAGCGGCGGCGGGCGCCCTGTGTGATGGATTCTTTGTGCATCGTGGAATCTCCGGTTGGTTCGTGGTCATGTTGCCGCGCCGAAACCATCCCATGCACGGCAGTCCGTGGGCTATTGTGCGAAAAACAACGGGGATCGGGTACCCAAACCATAGTCGATCTGCCGCCTTTTGGCCAGTCCTGATGGCCCGGCACGCCACGATCGGCGGGCGAAGCCCACCCTACGCTTGACCGCCGTACTACCGACCGATTATCATGGTGGAAGGATATTCGAGCCATCGAGATTCTCGGGAGGCAAACCATGCCCATTTCGATCACTTGTTCTCAATGTGGCAAGAAGTACAACCTTCGCGACGAACTGGCCGGCAAGCAGGCCAAGTGCCAGTGCGGCCAAGCCATCGCC
>CAYYOX010000054.1:3225-4169 GCA_964473065.1 uncultured Planctomycetaceae bacterium
CGACGGCGAAGAGCTTCCCGACGTGCCGGAAGGTTCTCCGCCCGACGCCGCGGCGGGAAGCCCTCTCGGCTCACCCGCTCCGGCGAAGGCGAAAAAAAAGAAGGCGGGCTCGGCGCAACTGAAGGTCAATCCGATCCTCATCGGCATCGTGGCGGCGGTCGCGGTGATCATACTGCTGGGCGTCTACACGATCGCGCGGATGGGCACGCCGCCCAGTGATGAGTCGCCAAGCAAGGCCGCGGCCTTGAGCGTTCCCCAAAACGTCTTGGACGGCAACTTCAGTCGCACGGGTTACGACACGCCCGAGGCGGTCTTTGCGGCCGCCGCCTGGGGAGCCGTCGATCACCAGTGGCAAGTTTACCTGAGCGCATTTACGCCAGAGTCGCGGCTCGCCGAGGCAGGCGAGAGCGTTATGACCGCCATGGAAAAGGCGCAAGACGATCCCACTTGGGTCGAGCTTTTCAAAAAACATGGAATGGACGACGCGCAGCTCGAACAGATTTGGGCCGGTATGCCTGCTTCCATGCCCCAACGCGTTGGCTGGCGCATGACCGCTATGCCCGAGGTGGCCAAAATGATCGACGACCTACCCAACCTGTACGCCGAAACCGAAGACCGCCATCGGGCCGACATGGCCAAGGAGTTGGGCGGTCGAGCACCGGGTGCGACGACCGGCGGTTCCAACTCCTCGACGCCTAAGGCCCGACTGGTCGATCTGCAGATCGAAGGCGAGTTGGCCGAGGCCCGGCGATCCGGCTTCGAGGGTGGATCCTCCATGCGCCGAATCCTTTTCAAAAAGGTCGACGGCAAATGGTTCATCGACGGCTCGCTAGAGCGCTTGCAAGAAGATGAAACCCCGACCGATCTCACAAAGCCGCCACCGGCGGTCGCGCCCGAATAACCGCCTAAACGCTATTCGGCGCCTCCCCAGGCCGCGCGGCCGT
>CAYYOX010000054.1:4179-18132 GCA_964473065.1 uncultured Planctomycetaceae bacterium
TGAATAAGCTATGCCTCAACATTGGGACTTTTCGGTCCCTGCTGCCGGCGGTCGTCGGGTTGTCTCTTTTCTAGGCAGTTCTTGTTCTGAAGGAGGATCTGATGAAACGGTTCGCACAGTGCGCGGGAGCCTGTGGCATTCTCGCGGCATTCTTGATGATGCTTTTGTTGACCAACGTCGCTTCGGCTGGCCCGCCGAACGCGGTGATTTCCAACGACATTTTGGGCCAGATGAAGCAGATAGGAGTGAATCCCGCAAAAATAGACCCGGGTATTTGGGCGAACATCAAGCCAGCGCCGGGCGGCGCTGGTGCGGGCAACCCAGCCAAGCCGAACAAGGGTGGCGGCTGGAATCCGAGTATGAGTGATTGGGGGGACTTCGTCGGCGGCGTGGCCAAAGGCATGCAGGGTCGAGGTCGACGTGGTTCCCGCCGCGGTGCTCCTTCACCCGGTAGTTATCGGCCCGGCGGCTATCCGTCGAATTGGAACGGCCGATCGCACTCGTATCCGCAACCGGCCAACCCGTATGCGCCCGGACATGCGGGCTATCCGAACAATTCGTTGCCGAGCAATTCGTTGCCGCCGAACGTGCTACCCCATCCCGATCCCTTCGAGGCTCGGGGGATCACGCTGGTGAATCCGAAGGGATCGCCATCGCCGGTTCACTTCCTGTTGGACGGACGTCCGCGCAGCTTGGCGCCCGGCTATAGCCAGAAACTCGGGCGCGAGCCGCATGTCGTCGAGTTCGATCGCGGCGGATCGTTCGGTCGAGCCGAGTATTCGGTCCGGGAAGGGACTTACGAATTCACGCCGACGCGGGAAGGCTGGGGCCTATTCCGCAAGACGTTCGAAGTCACGCTGAATAACGGCTCGCACACCCATCCGTTCACGTACCTTGTCGACGGCACGCCCGAGGCGGTCGGGCCGGGTGAGTCGCGTACGCATACCGGACGGCACCCGATCGTGATCGCCTTCGACCCGGGCGACGGGAACGAAACGACGCGGAAGATGACGCGCAACGGCGTCTATAAAGTCCGCGTCAACTCGCGGACGAACCTCTGGGGCCTTGCCCCCGTGAGCGACACGGGGCTGGTCGCCAATCCTGTTCCGGGTTCATTCGAGCCGTAGTTTTCAGTCTCCCCTCTCCCTTTGGGAGAGGGGCCGGGGGTGAGGGCGTAGAAAAGACACGCAAACCCTCACCCTAACCCTCTCCCAGAGGGAGAGGGGACCAAATTGTTACTTCGCCGCGGCCGGGGTGATCTTGATGTTGCGGAAGGCGACTTCTCCGTGGTTGCCTTGCAGCATCAGCGGGCCGGTGGGGGCTTCCTTGCCCGAGACGCCGCCCGGCGTGGCGCCGCGGAGTTCGATGTCCTCGTGGATCACCTGCCCGTTGAGCGTCACCTTGACGATTCGGGCATTGACCGTTTTCTTGCCCTGGGCGTTGAACTTGGGCGCGCAATAGTCGATCACGTATTTCTGCCACTGCCCGGGCGCTTTGGAGGCGTTTACCCGCGGCGGGGCCGCGCCGTAGATCGCGCCCATGTCGCCGCCGCCCATCTTTTCGCGCCCGAAGCTATCGAGCACTTGGATCTCGTACTCGCCCATCACGTAGATTCCGGAGTTCGAGCCTTTCGGGACCATGACCTCCAATTCGATCCGGGCGTCGCCGAACTTGGCCTCGCTGTAGAAATCGAGGCCATGGGCGCCGGCGTTGATCAGTTCCTTCCCGCCGGGCGTAACTTTCAGGTGACGCGGATCGTCCGTCGAGAGGGCGGCCGTTCCGACGACCCATTTGCTGTTCTGCGGGTCGCCTTTGGCGTGCCAGCCGGTGAGGTCCTTGCCGTTGAGCAGTTCAACCGTTTCGCCCGCAAAGAGCAGGCTCGGGCAGAGGATCGCGGCAAGGGAAAGGTTCAACGAGATAAAGCGGATCGTTCGATTCATGGGAGTGCTCCAGTGGGTTAGTGGAAATGGCTAGATTGTTACGAGTTCAGTTCAACGCAATGTCTACAAGGTCCAGCCTTCGCGGTAGGGCGGATTCAAGAAGGGGCTCGCTGCCGCGTAGTTCTTGAGCCGGAGTTGGTCGGGATCCCAGTCTAGTTTCTCCCCGGTGCGCAGTGCAAGGTGCCCCCTCAGCACCACGGCGGCCAGATGGCCCGCATGATCGACGAAGTTGCTGCCGGCCGGCTTGCCGCCCTTGCAGGCATCGATCCATTCCTGGTAATGCCCTGGCGAGCGAGCCAGCTTTTGCGGCGGCTTTCCGAAGGCCCTGGCCCTGCCTTCCGGTAGAAGCTGGGCGCCGAACAGAAGCCCGTCGTCGCCGACGATCAGCGTCCCGTCGTTGACAAAGATGTTGTGCGTCCCCAGTTCCTTGGGGATCGGCGGCATCATCCCGCCGTCGAACCAGCGGATCACGATCTCGGGCCGGTCGCCCTCGGCCGCGAAGCGATAGGTCACGATCGAGGCCTTCGGCGCGGTTTCGTTCTTCACTTCCGGCGGGGCGTTCCAATGGGTCGAGCAGGCCTCGACGCTTTCGGGCCAACCGAGCTTCAAGGCCTTGAACGCGGCCGAGAGGTTGTGGCAGCCGATGTCACCCAGCACGCCCGTGCCGAAATCCCACCAACCACGCCAGGCAAACGGATGGTAGGTCGGATGGTAGGGCCGCTGTGGCGCCGGACCGAGCCAAAGGTCCCAATTCAAGTGCGCCGGCGCCGGCGGCGTCTCCTGGGGCCGCGGTACGCCGCGCGGCGAGATGTCGGGCTGGCGGTTCGACCAGGAGTAGATCTCGCGGACCGTGCCGATCGCGCCCGCCGAGATGTACTCGGAAACCAGCCGGGCCCCTTCGGTCGCCTGACCTTGGTTTCCCATCTGGGTCGCCACGCCGGCCTCTTTGGCCGCCTTGGCAATTTCGAGCGCCTCGTGCACGCTGTGCGTGAGCGGTTTTTGGCAGAAGACGTGTTTGCCCATCTTCAGTGCCATCATGGTCACCACGGCATGATTGTGGTCGGGCGTGGCCACCATGACCGCGTCGATGTCTTTCTGGGTTTCGAGCATCTTGCGGAAATCGCTGTAGACTTTAGCTTTGGGAAAACCTTTGGCCGCATTGGCCGCATGGTTGGCATCCACGTCGCAAATGGCCACGATGTTCTCGCTGGGTACGCGGCGGATGTCGCCGGATCCCATCCCGCCGACACCCACGCCGGCGATGTTCAGCTTATTGTTGGCCGACGGCTCATCAGGCGTGCCCAGCACGTGGCGTGGAATGATCGTAAGGGTGGCCGCGGCCGTCGTGCCGGCCAGAAACTTACGCCGAGGGAACTCTCGCTTCGCGCTCATCGATTCACCTCCGTTTTGTGGGACAACTGGATACGCGTACCCGAGTGCCATTGATGGTAGTGTCGAGGCGGCCGGTTGTCAAGCAAGTGAGGGTGTCCCCAGGAGATCTGCAAAGTCGGGAATGAGTAGAGATTGGTAGTAGGGTGGCTGACGGCTGAGCGCAGCGAAGCCCCAGGACCCGGACAACTGGGGCACCGCTGCGTTATGCCCCAGCCACCCATCGGCGACAGGGCTACTTCTCGAACCGGTACAGATGCGACTTGGTTCGCAGAAAAAGGGCTTTGCCCGAGACGGCGGGGCTGGCCATGATCTGCTCGTCGAGCTCGTTGGCGGCCAGGACCTCGAACTCCCGGCCCGGCTCGAAGACCGTGACGACTCCCTGATGGCTGGCGAGGTAGATTCGGCCGTCGGCATAGATGGGCGAGGCCGAGTAGTTGCCGCCGATCCGCTCTTTCCAAACGACCTTGCCCGTCGCGGCTTCCACGCACGAGGCGACCCCCTGGTCGCTGACCATGTACAATAGGTCGTCGATCAACAAGAACGACGGCGTGCTGGGCGCCCCCTTTTCGAGCTTCCAGGCCACGTGGGTGTCGGTCACGTCGCCTTGCCCGTCGGGACGGAGGGCCCAAAGCTGGGGACGGTCGAAGTCGACTGCCACGAAGACCAATCCTTGTCCGAACAGCGGTCGGGCGACCATCGACCAGCCGGGGTGACGAACCTTCCAGAGTTCCTCGCCCGTCTCAGGATCATAACCCATCACGGCCCGGGAGCAGGGGCTGACTAGCTGCAACCTTCCGCCCGCGTCGATGACTCGGGGTGTCGCGAAGGCTTTGCGGGTCATGGGATGGATGTCGGCGTAGTCGACCGAGCGGTCGGTTTTCCAAATGTTTTTGCCCGTCCGCTTGTTCAACGTGACGACGAATTGCACGTCGATTCCGTCGACGTTGAAGATCAGCTTGTCGTCGAACAGGATGGGCGACGAACCGGGGCCCATGTGGTGGTCGCAATTCAAATCGCGCCGGGCCCAAAGGGTCTCGCCCGAGTCGGTATCCAGGCAGGCCGTGCCGTAGGATCCAAAGTGTACGTAAACCCGTCCCTCCTCGACAGCCGGCGTGGGTGAGGCGTAGGAGTTGATCGGGGCGATGTTTTGCGGGTCCTCCACGTCGAAGATCTTCAAGTCGTGAATGATCTTGCCCGAGCGGCGATCGACGCAAACGGCGAACAACTCCTTGCCGTCCTCGGTGGCCGTGGTCATCCAAATTTGATCGCCCCAGATCACGGGCGAGGACCAGCCGCGGTCGTGGATGGGTGTTTTCCAGACGACGTTTTGGGTATCGCTAAACGTGATCGGCAGACCGGTCGAGTCGCTCTGTCCGTCGGCCGCAGGACCGCGGAACTCGGGCCAGTTTTCACCGGCCGATGCAACGTTGGCTGCCAGAGTTAGGGCAAGAATCAATAGAGCGTAACGCATGGCAGGTACTCTCCTTTGGAATCTATTGAGCGTCAGGCCGTTTAGCATCCGCCGGCACGGGGCTTTGCGGACAGGCGGTATCTCCGGGTCAGGTCGCCGTGCCGGCGACCGCTAAACTTCAGACAGGCCGCCGTGCCGGCGACCGCTAAACTTCAGTCGCTAGCCGATCGGCTCGAGCATGTAGTCGTCGATCGCTACAGAGACGCCCTGCTGGAGGAAGTTGATGGCCACCAACAGTCGGCTCGCGTTGCGCCGCGACAGGACGACGCCTTCCAGCCCCAACATGGCTCCCGCCTTCACGCGTACTTTCTGTCCAGGGGCGAGACGACTTTCGACCGTCAGCGGGGCATCGCAGTCAATCAACTGGTTGATCTGCTTCAGATCCTGGCATAACAGATCCTGGTCTTCCACCGGGAGCGTTTGCGAAATGCGGTTGGTCGTCAAGGCGACGACTCGCTCTTCCTCCGTGCCGAAGAGGAACACGTAACCGCCAAACAGTGGAATATAGGACTGAACGCGACGCCCGCGAATGAAATTCTCTTTCGCAACCAGCGGCAGATAGAAGGGCACCTTTCGTGAAAGCAGGTTTCTGGCCAGCGACTTTTCCTGGCGGGCCTTCGTGTAGATCACCTGCCACGTACGCTCGGCCGGCTCGTTCGAAGCGAGTTCAAAGAGGTTTTCCGGATAAATGCTCGTCTCGAGAGCCAAAATCGCCATGCCACGGTTCCTGTCCAATCCAATTCGTCGGTCTACTAACCCCATTGTACTCCCAGCCGTCCGCTTTGCAAGAAAGCCCAGGAAAAGCCCCTGAAAACCTCGCGTCGACTGGCTTGGCGTTGGATACCCTAATACGCAACCTGGAATCGTAGGCCGCGGCTTCCTTGCATCATAAAGCGATTTCCGACAACAACTTAGGTCTTTCAGTGCCGCGATAATGGCTACAGCGATTCGGCCGGCCTGCAACCACTGACGCGAAAAGCCCGCTAAAACGTTTCGCCCTGGGCGTTGCCCTTGGGAAAAAATGCGCCCTTGGGAAAAAATGCGCCCTTGGGAAAAAATGCCTGAATTCGGCAAAACCAACCCGGCCATAAGGCCGTACAAGCGTTTCAAACCGTCTCAACGGAATAGTTCCTCCCCGAACACGCACTGCATAGAGCTTTCGCAACCGCTAGAGTTTGACTCGATCGTGGGATGACCTAAGGTTGCCTTGTACGAGTTTCTCATCATTTTATTCCTGTGCTTGGCGGCTCGCATCGCCCGCTTTTCTAACCAGATGCGAGAAAAAAGCTCAGGCGACAGTCTTGTCTTCGTAATTACGGGGAATACCAGAATTAGCGTCGGCTTGCGCCGGCCTGATGTTAGCTTTTCCCCAATAAACCGACTTCAGCGCTCAATTGGGCCCGTGAATCCGTGGGTGCCATGCACCATCGGTTGATTCGCGGGATCCGACCTGTGTCTGGAGTCGACGGGGTACGCGAACCACACTTCAATTGATCGAAAACACCCAGGCGCGGATCATGTCTATCTCAGAATCGGTTGCCCAACTGCCCGAGAAAACTACGGCTGATGTCATCCACAAGATTGCGGCAACTCGAGACGAGCGTTCGGCGGCGTTTCGGCTGGTCTACGATTCCTACTTGCGTGCCGGCTTGGGTGAGCCCAATGAACACCAGATGCGGGTCACTCCGTATCACTTGCTACCGACCACGGAAATCTTCATCGCCACCTGCGATGAAAAGGTCATCTTTACGATGAGCTTGATGATCGATGGCCAACTCGGCTTGCCCATGGAAGTCGCCTACGGTCCGGAAATCGAGGCTCGGCGTCTGCAGGGTCTTCGCCTCGGTGAGGTCTCTTGTTTGGCCGATCGCCGGAGCCAGTTCAAGCGATTTTTCCCGATCTTCTTGAGGGTCTGCCGTTTGTTGGTTCACTATGCCAAGCGGCGAGGGCTCGACGAGATCCTGCTGGCCGTTCATCCTAAACACGCCAGGTTCTACGAGCGATTCATGGCTTATCAGCCGATTGGGGAACAGACGGCGTATCCAACCGTCCGAAACCATCCGGCCGTGGCCCTGTGCCTGAACTTTGATCGCGTGGACCGAGAGCAGCATCCCAACTACGAGCTGTTTTTCGGAGAGTCGCTGCCGGACGAGTGGCTCGAACCTCAACCGATCCCTCCCGAGCAGCGCGAGTTCTTCCGCCCGATGATCGATCCGGGATTCAAGTTGGCGCCGTTGGGTGTCGACGGCATGGCCAATTCCCCCAAAACAGGGGTGGCTCGTGGCGTCGCATAGCATCATCAGCGGCAGCTCAGGCAACCGAATTGCCGGCGGTAAGACAACAAAGCAGGGCAATCAGCGCGAGCCTACCTCCTGTAGGCTCCAGAGCGATCCTACCGACAACCGATATCAGATACTGCAGGGTTATTCCACCCAGGAAAACTATAACCCGGAAGTGGGGGACAGGCAAGCTGAGGGGCCCGGGAGAGTCGACGTTGCAGTAATCAACGGGCATTTTCCTGTTGCGTCGTATTGCAAACCCTTGTACTATAGCCGCCCTTCTCTAACGGAACATCAGGACATCACTTCCTCACGCCACCCTGCGATGAGGACCCCCTTGGCCGCATGTCCACTGTGCCGGCGGCGACGGAACCACTCACATTCAAGAAGACGCTACGGCGACAGTGCCCCGCAAGGGCGCTTGCGCGGGTTAAGGATTCCCTTTGGCTTAAGCCGTATGAACCACCAACTGCATCTGCCGAAATCACACGATTTACCCGACGTACAAATCGCCACCGTTCGTAGCGATTTGGTCGACGCGTTCGAGTTGGTCTATCGTCAGTATCTCGACAAGGGCTACATTTCACCCAACAAGGGTCGCATCGTTTACGAACCCGTTTTTGGAACGCCCGTCAGTCGCACGCTAGTCAGCACGACCGGCGACGGCGAAATTCACGGTACTGAAATTCACGGTACTGAAATTCACGGTACTGAAATTCACGGTACTGAAATTCACGGTACTGAAATACTTGGTACGATGACGGTCGTGGGTGACAACCCCAATGGGTTGCGAGTGGAGGCCACTTATCCCCACGAGGTGAACGCGTTACGGGAAGCGGGTCGATCCATCGCGGAAGTGACCTGTTTGGCCGTTCGGTCGAATAGTCCGGTACCCTCGCGAGCCGTCTTCTTTGCCCTGACGCGATTTACGATCCGCTATGCCCTCTGGCGCCGATATGACGATCTGCTGTTGGCAATCCATCCGCGGCACGAGCCGTTTTACCGGCGTTGCTTTCAGGCCGATCTTTTGGGGCCTTGCCGGCCTTACGATTTTGCCAACAGGAATCCGGCCGTTTGCTGCCGTCTCGATCTGAACCACTTGCTCGATCGTCTCAGCCATCAAGTGATCGACCGGTACAACGCCGCGGAGATCACGGAAGTCAAGTGCGTTCAACCGCCCATTCGCCTTGAAGACCATTTGTATTTCTGTCGCCGGCGTGGACTCCATCCGCATGGTCACTACCGCGTCCCGACACGAATCTCTCCGGATGCCGCCTAACAAGGGAGGTACGAACAGCGCAATTCGTGTGATTTCTCATGTGGTCCATAGCCGTTCGAACACTGATTGCCGATCGCGGAAAACTACTCACGGCACTTGTCGGAGTTGTGTTTTCCATTGTCTTGGTAAACGTTCAAGGCGGGCTGTTCTTCGGTCTGATTCGCAAGGCCGGGTTGTTGGTCGACAATGGGGAAGCCGACATCTGGGTCGGACACAAGAAGATGCACAATGTCGACTTTCCCCGCGATATTCCGCGTCGCTGGGTCCATCGCATCCGGGCAGTTCCGGGCGTGCAGCGCGCCGAACCGTATCTGCTGGGCTTCACCGACATGACGCTGCCCAGCGGCGGTTTCGAGCAGGTGCTGGTCGTGGGCGTCGATAATGAGAGTTTCTTGGGCAGCGCCTGGAATCTGGTCGAGGGGCGGCCCGACTCCATCCTGCAGACCGACGGCATCATCATCGACCAATGTGAACTCGACAAGCTCGAAAATCCCGCCCTGGGTGAAGTCCGCGAGTTGGGGGGACGCCGCGCCCGGATTGTCGGAATGAGCCGCGGCATCATGGGCTTCCTGGTCACGCCCTATGCATTTACCACCTACGATCGGGCCGCCGCCTACGTCAAGAAAACGCCCGAGTCCTGTTCGTATGTGCTGGTGAATATCGAACCAGGCGCCAACGCCCAGGCCGTCTGTGGGGCGATTCGTCGACGCGTGCCGGAAGTCGATGCCTTTCCCAAGGAAGTCTATAGCCGCATATCGAGCAACTACTGGATGACCCGTACCGGATTGGGGATCAGCTTCGGCGCCGCCACGCTGTTGGGCCTGCTGGTCGGGATGGTAATGGTCGCGCAAACGCTCTACGCGTTGGTCCTCGACCGGCTCGGCGAATTCGGAACCCTCAAAGCCATCGGCGCCTCCGAAGGGCAAGTCTATTCCGTGCTGCTGATCCAGGCCGTCATCATGGCCATCGTCGGTTCGATCGTCGGACTGGGTCTGGTCGTAGCGATCCAACATTTCTACAGTTCGCCCCAAGCGCCCATCCTGATCCCCTGGTGGCTTTCCCTGGGCAGCAGTCTGTTGGTGCTGACGATCTGTTTGATCTCGTCCTGGTTGCCCTATCAGAGGATTCGCAAAGTCGACCCCATGATGGTGCTGCAAGCATGATTGCCGATCCCAATCCGACCACGATCGACCAGGCTCAACTTGCCGTGCAGGCCAGCGGGGTGTGCAAGGCCTATGGGCAAGGAACCGCCCGTACGCCCGTGCTCGAGGGCGTCGATGTCAGCGTGCGACGCGGCGAGTGCGTCTTCCTGGCAGGCCCTTCCGGAAGCGGCAAGACGACCTTGTTGTCGATTCTCGGCTGCATCCTTTCGACCGATCGCGGACAAGTGCGCATCCTGGGCCAAGACACGGCCCACCTCACGGCCCGGCAGCGGACGACCTTGCGACGCGACCAGCTAGGGTTCGTCTTCCAGCGGTTCCACCTCATCCGAGGACTGACGGCCGTGCAAAACGTCTGCGTGCCGTTGACGTTGCGGGGAATCGGCCCGAGGAAAGCCGAACGATGTGGCGCCGACTTACTGGAAACGGTCGGGCTAGCCGACAAGATCCATTCCCATCCCAACAAACTCAGTGCCGGTCAGTGCCAGCGAGTGGCCTTGGCCCGGGCACTTATCGGCGATCCCGACTTGATCCTGGCCGACGAGCCGACGGCTTCGCTGGACGCCAAGAACGGGCAGCAAATCATGCAGTTGTTGCGACGGCTCACTACCGACGAAGGCAAGGCCGCCATTGTAGTCACCCACGATCAACGCATCTTTCCCTTCGCCGATCGGGTACTCTGGCTCGAAAACGGCCGCGTGGTCGATCGAGAAGAGGCTTTGGTTCCGGTTCCGGCAGGAAGCGACACCCCCGCTGTGGAGATAACGTCATGATACGCTTCTTGTTGTTTACCGTCGGCATTGCCGTGGTAGTTTCCTTGGGACTGTTGATCGATAACCAATCCCAGGCGCCGGCCAGCCGGCCCAGCCTGCCGTCGCGCCCGGTCGAGATCTTCGCACTCGGGCGAATCGAAGGCCGCTGCCCGGAGATCGAACTGCGGCCCGAATTGGAAGGCCGCGTCGTGAAGGTCTTCGTCGAAGAAGGGCAGCAGGTCGAACCGAATCAGATTATCCTGCAACTGGACGACCGGCAGTATCTCCAGCAGGTGGCCTTGGCCGAAGCCGAACTGGAACTGGCCGAGGCCCGGCTGGATCGCCTGGTCAACGGATCCCATCAACAGGACCGCCTCGAAGCGGCCGCGCTGTGCCGGGCCAAGGAGGCCGAACTGCGACGCGCTCAACGCACCTGGAATCGGATCGTCGAACTGCGGAAAACCAACGCCGTCTCGCAACAGAAGGCCGACGATCAACAAATGGCCGTCGCTGCAATCACAGCCGAGTTGCAAGCCGCCCAGGCACGCCTCGAGCGACTTCAGGCGAAGGCGCGTCCCGACGAGGTCCGCATCGAGACGGCCCACATCAATGCGGCCAAGGCCGGGCTCGAACTGGCCAAAGTCCAGTTGCAGCGGACCCAATTGCGCGCACCGTCCGCGGTCCAAGTTTTGACGATCAACACCGAGATCGGCGAGCTAACCGGCCCCGAGGCGACGGAACCCGCCATCATCATGGCCGACACACGGCAGTTGAACGTGCGGGCTTTCATCGAGGAGTTGGACGCTCCGCGCGTCAAAATCGGCATGACCGGCAGAATCCGCATCGACGGACTACCCGACAGAGAATTTACAGGCCGCGTGATCCGTCTGAGCCCCCACATGAGCCGAAAACAATTATGGAGCGATCACCCCACCGAGCGCCTCGACACCAAAACCCGTGAGGTATGGTTGGAACTAGAGGAGACCCAAGACCTGCTGGTCGGCCTACGCGTCGACGTAACGCTCGACCCGGGTAGCGGTACTGGTAGCTCCACGGAACTTGCACGCATGGAAGACTAGTCTCATCCACGTGTCTTCTAACGGAAGAGAGAATCAGGCATGGAAATGACGGCGCGAATACCTGTTATTACTAAGAAACGGCAGCTTGGCTCCGGAACCATGCGGAGACAATACGGCCCATACACGAGGGGATAGGAGAAACCGGCATGGCTACAATCGTTCCGCAGAATAGTGCAAGCGACTTCAACGCGCCTTTTCAGGCGGACGAGTTCTCTTATTCCGAGGCATTTAAACGGAATCTTGGACTAATCAATCCGGATGAACAGGTGGTGCTGCGAGATGCCCGGGTCGCAATTGCGGGCATGGGAGGCGTCGGCGGTATCGACCTTGTGACGTTGGCCCGCCTTGGAGTTGGCCGGTTCACGATTGCTGACCCGGAAGTTTACGACGTTGTCAATATTAATCGGCAGTTTGGCGCCACGCACTCGACAATTGGTCGTTCAAAGGCTGAAGTTATGGCTGAAATCGTGCGAGATATCAATCCGGAGGCACAGATTCGCGTGCTTCCAGGACCAGTGGAAGAGGCCAATGTAGACGAGTTCCTTCGGGATGCTGATCTCTTTGTTGACGCGCTGGAGTTCTTTGAAATGGACGTTCGGCGCCTCCTATTTCGCAGGGCGGCATCCCTAGGAATCCATGCGATTACTGCGGGACCTGTTGGCTTCAGCGCGATCTGGATAGTTTTTTCACCTGAAGGCATGAGTTTCGACCGCTACTTCGATCTTTCTGATGATATGGACAAGATCGATAAACTGGTCGCTTTTGGTGTTGGCGTCGCGCCGAAGGCCACCCAACGATCATACATGGATTTGCGATACATTGACACAAATGCACGCGTTGCTCCGTCTGTGTGCCCGGCATGCCATCTTGCCGCTGGAGCGGTCGCTGCCGAAACGGTCAAGATTCTACTGAAACGAGGGCGAGTCCGTGTAGCTCCCTACTTCTGTCAATTCGACCCCTACCTTGGCCGGCTTGCCAGGGGTCGCTTGCGTGGAGGCAACCGTCATCCTTGGCAACGCTTAAAGCGCTGGTGGCTCGCGAGGCAATTTCGACCGCGACTCAACCAAGAGGATTCTATCGAGTGCTAGAGTTGATAAACAAGGGAGATTCTTTAGCCTTGTTTACAATGGTCAGGAGAAGAAGATGAGTGCCATCCTAGAGTCGGAAGTTGATCTCCCGGAATCCAGTCACGATGCGCCCCCGGATCATACCGAGGCCCCCAAGAGACGCGATAGTAAGATACTCCGTCTCGTTGGAGGACTCTTTCGTCAAGCTCAACTGGTCTTCACAACCCAACTGGTGGAGAGAATCATTCTAAAGCGTCAAAAAGAGAGGCTGTTTCTCGTTTTGGGCGGGCACATCTTCTTTCAAACGCTTAGTGCAGCCGTGCAACTCGACTTGTTCTCCTGGCTCCACAAACAGAAGCGCCGCTCACGCTCGCAAATCATGGAGCATTTTCAGATCGACGAGAAACCGGCACGGATACTTCTGCTTGGATGTACAGCACTCGGCCTGTTGCGCAAGACCGGTGATGAGTATTCCAACAGTTGGCTGGCGGATAAACTGTTTGTCAAGGATGCGCCGGGTAACCTTATTCCCGTTGTTCTTTGGCAGCACCACATCAACTATCGTTCCATGTGGTCGTTTTTCGATGCGATTGAATCAAACACGAACATGGGTCTGGCAGAGTTCCTGGGGGAGGAACGCACGCTCTACGGACGGCTGGCCCACGATCGGAGACTTGAAAAGATCTTCCAAGATGCGATGGAAACCATCTCCGTCCAGGCAAATCAGATGTTGGCTAAGTTCGTCGACCTTTCAAATGTTCGCCATCTCGTGGACGTAGGAGGGGGCAACGGAACCAATGCAATGGCGTTGGCGTCGAAGTATGCCAACCTGCGTGCGACGGTCTTTGATTCTGCTTCTGTATGTAAGATTGCCGACGAGAATATCGAGGCTTCCGGTCTTGGCCACCGGGTCCATACCCACGCCGGCGATTGCTTTGCCGATGCTTTTCCACAAGATGCCGATTGCTTCCTTTTTTCACACTTCTTCACGATCTGGTCCGAGGAACGAAACCGGTTACTCCTGAACAAGACGTTCAGTGCACTCCCACCGGGCGGTAGGGTGATTGTATTCAACATGATGCAGCACGACTCGGGAACCGGACCCCTAAGCGCCGCGATGGGTTCTCCATATTTCCTCACGCTAGCAACGGGGGAAGGAATGCTGTACACATGGGCCGAGTATGAGAAATGGATGAAGGAGGCAGGGTTCTCTTCCGTGAAAAGGCTGACTCTTCCGAAAGATCATGGTGCAATTATTGGAATCAAGTCCTGATGAGCAGTCGTGAACTAGAGTATCCCGAGACGCAGCGCAAGCCTGTCATGGGCTCCGCTCTACAAAGTCTTCTTGAGGCAGCAGTACGCGCCCCTTCCGGAGACAATTTGCAGCCTTGGCGGTTTGTCGTCGATCCGAAGGCCGGCCGGATCGCGCTCTATGTCGATAAGACGCGGGATACGTCACCCATGAATGCCGACCAGCGTATGTCCAGGATTGCAGTCGGCGCCGCACTGGAGAACATGCTGCAGACAGCCGAGC
>CAYYOX010000055.1:0-1544 GCA_964473065.1 uncultured Planctomycetaceae bacterium
CTAACCCCCGCACTCACCGGGGGTTGTGTTGTTCTTGGCTTCCAAGTTCGGGCTAGACATTCGCCGCAAGACAGCCGAAGCCTGCCGCCGCGCGATCATGGAGATGCCGCTGCGCAACGTAGTGAACTGAACTATAAAGCCGCGACCGCTGGTCGCGCCCGCCCGACGTTGTTCGTCAGACTCAGACCCAATCCAACCCGGTGGCTTTGTGGATTCGCTCGTCAAAACTTCCCAGCAGGCCTCCGACTAGATCCCACGTGTCGCGTCGACGGATTTCGATGTCGCCCTGGCGATTGATCCTCACGATCGTGTCGTCCGAGACGCCGGCCTGGGCCAGTTCGTCCGGGCTAAGCTCGTCGTCGCTAAGGACTTTCGACAGTGTTCGGCCCGACATTTCGATGAATTTCATGATCATGATCTTCCCACAAGGCTGGAACTTTTTGCGGCCCGCTTGACTACTATTGCATCCTAGTACGAAAAAAGCGGTCTGTCAATCGTCCAGTTTGGCCCGAACGGTCTCGCACAGGGCCAGCATCGTTTGGACATCGAGTTGTTCGGCCCGCGTGTTGGGCGGCAGGTCCATTTCCTGCAGGACGGCGTCCACTTCCGGCTTGCCGAGCCGCCCTTTGAAGGCGCTGCGCAACTCGGAGCGGAGAAACTTCCGCCGATGTAAAAACATCGAGCGGACGAACGTGTGGAAGAACGCACGATCCGGGATCCGAGCCCGAAGCTGGTCGTCCAAGGTGAGCCGGATGATGGCCGAGTAGACCTTGGGCCGGGGCCAAAACACGGCGGGTGAGAGGACCCGGATCGTCTCGACCTGGCATTGGCTCTGCACCCAAATGCTCAACGCCCCGTAGTCCTTGTTGCCGGGCGAGGCCACGATCCGGTCGCCCAACTCTTTCTGGATCGTGACGGTCATGCTCCGCGGTGGGGCGTCCAATGTCAGCAGATTGGTCAGGATGGGCGTGGCCACGTTAAAGGGCAGGTTGGCCGCCAACTTCCAGCAGCGACCCGGTTCCGCCTGCAACTGCCGCTCGACCGTTTCGAGCACCTCGGGGCTGAGCAGGCTCTTCTTCTTGAGAATATCCGTTTGCAGCATGGTCACGTTTTCCGCATGGCGCAGCTCCTCGCCCGCCAGTTGGAACAACTGAGGATCTATCTCGACGGTCACCACGGCGGCCGCGTCCTTGGCCAGCAGGACCGTCAGCGATCCGGTGCCCGTGCCCACCTCCAGCACCACGTCGTTGGCTTGGATGTCGGCCGCGCGGACCAATAAATTCTGCAAGTTCGTGTCGATCAGGAAGTTTTGCCCCAGCCGTTTCTGCGCAAAAATGCCCGACTCCTCGAAACGCCGCTTGAGGAACGAAAGAGTTTGATTAACAGGAGCAGGCATGGGGGAAGCAGTGGTTAGTGGTTAGTGGGTAGTGGTTTGCAATCACATCGTTTAGCGGTCGGGCGAACTATTTGCCCCAATTCTCCGCTTCGGTCAGCCGTTGGACATACTTGGCTAGGATGTCCGTTTCGAGGTTCACCTTGTCGCC
>CAYYOX010000055.1:1644-18008 GCA_964473065.1 uncultured Planctomycetaceae bacterium
TCAGCCGTTGGACATACTTGGCTAGGATGTCCGTTTCGAGGTTCACCTTGTCGCCGACTTTCATCGGGCCTAAGGTCGTTACGGCCAGGGTGAAGGGGATCAGTGAAACGCTGAACCGGTCCGGCTCGCAGTCGACGATCGTCAGGCTCACGCCGTCGATGGCGATCGACCCTTTCGAGGCCATCTGTCGGGCCAACTCCCGCGGCACGGCAAACGAAAAATCCGACCACTCGCCCATGTCGTGGCGACCGAGCAGCGTACCCCGCCCGTCGATATGCCCGCTGACAAAATGTCCGCCCAGGCGATCCCCGACGGCCAAAGCTCGTTCCAGGTTGACCGGGCTGCCCGTCTTCAGATCGCCCAGGTTGGTTCGCTTGAGCGTCTCGGGTCCGGCCTCGAAGTGCATGGTCTCGTCGTCCGTCTCGACCACGGTCAAGCAGCACCCGTTGACCGAGATGCTGTCGGCCACCTTGGTATCCAGCGCGATTTTCGGTTCGCGAATGACCAATCGGCAGCCGGGCGGCTCCTCGCGCAGTTCGGCCACGCTGCCCAGCGCTTCGACAATTCCTGAAAACATACGTTTTTCCTCAGTACTAGTTTTGTCCCCTCTCCATTTGGGAGAGGGTTAGGGTGAGGGCTTGCAAGTTGGCCCCTCTCCCAAAGGGAGAGGGGAGTTAGAATAAGGGGTCTTCTTGATGTCGTTTTTGGATGACCTTTTCCCAGCAAAATCGGGCCGGGCCGTACAAGGCGAACCCGCAGCAGATAATCGGGACCGAGTAACCGCGGATCACCATCACGGCCACCAGGGTGAACACCACGGCCACCACGTGGGCGAAGCTTCGCTGGCCGCGAAAAACCTGGTTGACCACGTGGGGATAAGGAATCCGCGAGACCATCAGCAGGGCGATGAACACGGCAAAAAACGGAAGCACCGTTTGCAGGGCCACTTCGATCTGCTTGGCGTATATCACCGGGTTCTCCGCATTGCGGAGCGTATGGAACATGATCCCGAAGCCGGCAATCGTGGCCGCCGCCGCCGGCGTGGGCAGTCCGCTGAACGTCAAATGGTCGTCCTCGTCGGCCGTCTCGACCGTGAATCGAGCCAGTCGCAAGGCGGCGCACGCAGCAAAGGCGGCCGCAATCACCCAAACCGCCTCCTTGTGCAAGTACGTGAATCTCGGACACACTTTAACCAACAGGAAACCGGGCGCCACGCCGAACGTGACCAGATCGCACAAGCTGTCCAACTGCGCGCCGAAATCGCTGGATGCTCCCGACAGCCGGGCTACGTAGCCGTCCAACGCGTCGAATACCATCGCCAGGAAGATCAACCACCCGGCAAGCATCACGTTTTCGATGTCCGCCGTGGTCATCATGGCCACTTCCGTCGGCTTGATCACCCGGGCAGCCAACGCGATGGCGAAGAACCCGCAAACCAGATTCCCCAGTGTGAGCATCGTGGGAAAAACGGCGACCGTTCGAAGAGGTCTCATGGCGATTCTCCATATCGGGCTAACACGGTTTGGCCGGCCTTCACATGCTGGCCAACCTGCACTTGGATTATCAAGTCCTCGCCGTCCTGCAGAATCAGTTCCGTCCGCGAGCCCAGCTTGATCATGCCGAACTTCGCACCCCGCTCGACCACTTCGCCGGGCCGCAGGGCACAGACAATCCGTCGGGCGATCGCCCCGGAGATCTGCCGCACGACGAGTTTCCTATGCGGCGGCGTCTCTTCCTCCAGGCCGATCCAGGTGTTTTCGTTTTCCCGGGCACTCTGGGGCTTCAGGGCGTTGAGGAACTTCCCTCGGATATATCGCAATTCGATCACCCGGCACATGGCGGGTGAGCGATTCAAATGTACGTTGAAAATCGACAGAAAGATCCCGATCCGCACGGCCGGCCCGCCGATGAACTCGTCGTGTTCCAATCGGGTCACCTCGGCGATCTTGCCGTCGGCCGGCGAGACCATCAGCCCCGGCTCCTGCGGCACGCGTCGCGTCGGGTCGCGGAAGAAGTAAACCACCAGTCCCAGCAGGGCGCCCGGCACAACGGCCAAATACCAGACGGGCGTCAGGGCCAGAACGACCGTCAACGCCAGCAGCGGCCAGCCCATCAGTTGCAGCTCGGCCAGTCCCCATCGGGCCAGCGGCAGCTTCTCCCGCCAGCGAAACGGATCATGCTGCTCCGCCCAATCACACGTGCAGAGATTGCGAACGTATTTCAGGTCCCTCGGGTCGAGGATCTCGTGCGGGGCCCCGGCCGGGTCGCCTTGCCGCAAGTCGGCCATGCGTTGCACATATCCCCCCCGAAACCGCTTCAGCCACCACCGACGCCACCGCCCCCAGGCCATTTCCAGCCGGTAACAGACCGCTCCGCCAGGCTGCGCACTGACAAAATCGGCCGGCAGCGGCTCGATTTCGGCTCGATCAGGTGACATTTCGGTAGTGCTCATGGACATGACGGGCGTAAGAGGGCATTCAATGGCAATCCCCCAGGATACCCCTTTTTCCGCGCACTGAGAAGGAAGACTGCCCCCAACTGCCCATCGGTTGACAGAATGGTGCCACGGGCGGCTCGCCCACCCGTGTTTCTCGCACTTGTGGACAAGCCACCAGTGGCACCCGATACCCGGAAATCGCCGCCTACCCCGCTGGTCAACTGGGCCGAAATCGGGCACAATGGGCCCTTTCCCGAGCACGCAAACTGTTAATACAGCCCCCTTTTTTACGGAAAGAAGAGACATGAGTTCCACAATCGTAGACATTCGCGCCCGGCAGATCCTGGACAGCCGAGGCAATCCGACCGTTGAAGTCGACGTCGAGACGGCCGACGGGTCGTTCGGCCGCGCGGCCGTGCCCAGCGGGGCCAGCACCGGCGTGCACGAGGCCTGCGAGCTTCGCGACGGCGATCCGAGCAAATACCTCGGCCGAGGGGTCACGCAGGCCGTGGCCAACGTCAACGACAAGCTGGCCGACGAACTGTGCGGCATGAATGCCCTGGATCAGGTCGCCCTGGACCTGCGAATGATCGAGGTCGACGGGACGGACAACAAGAAGAGCATGGGCGCCAACGCCATCTTGGGGATCTCCCTGGCGACCGCACATGCGGCGGCCGATCACTGTGGTTTGCCGCTGTTCCGCTACCTCGGTGGCATCGGCGCCCGGTTGCTGCCGGCGCCCATGATGAACTTGGTCAACGGCGGCGAACATGGCGACAACAACGTCGACGTGCAGGAGTTCATGGTCATGCCGCTAGGCGTCGACACGTTCAGCGACGCCATTCGCTGCGGTTGCGAGATCTTCCACAACCTCAAAAAGGTCCTGCAGTCGAAGAAGCTGGCCACCAACGTCGGCGACGAAGGCGGTTTCGCCCCCGATCTGAAAAGCAATAAAGCGGCGCTGGATCTGCTGATGGAAGCCACCGAGCAGGCCGGCTACGAGATGGGCAAGCAGGTCTTCATCGCCATGGACGTGGCCGCCACCGAGCTCTACGACACCGAGAAAAAGGTCTACTCGATGGACGGCAAGCAGCTCGAAGCGGGCGCCATGGTCGACCTGTTGGCCGACTGGGCCGCGAACTATCCGATCTGCTCGATTGAGGACGGTTGCAGCGAGGACGATTGGGAAGGTTGGAAACTGATGACCGACAAGCTGGGTGACCAGATCCAACTGGTCGGCGACGACCTGTTTGTGACCAACACCAAGCGGCTTCAGCGCGGCATCGACGAGGGCATCGCCAACAGCATCCTGATCAAGGTGAACCAGATCGGCACGCTGACCGAGACGATCGAAGCGATCGAGATGGCCCGACTGGCCGGCTTCACCAGCGTGACCAGCCACCTCAGCGGCGAGACCGAAGACTCGACCATCGCCGACCTGGCCGTCGCCCTGGGTACCGGACAGATCAAGACCGGCTCCGCCTCGCGAACCGATCGCATGGCCAAGTACAACCAGTTGCTACGGATCGAAGAGATCCTCGGCAGTTCGGCCCTCTACGGCGGCCCGATCTTCCCGATGAAGTAAAATTCGATCTCCCCTCTCCCTTTGGGAGAGGGGAGAAGCTGAGTAAGTTCGCCACCACTCCCTCACCATGACCGCTACCCCAGCAAGCCCCTACCCGAACCTCTTCTACGTCTCCCTTCTGGGGGCCGCCTCGCCGGTCGCGTTGCGCTAGCCCGGCCGGCCGGTGCCGCCCGGCGCCATGGCTCTGGTACTGGTGTTCACCCCCGCCGGCGCCGGCCTGGAATGGCTGATTGTGACCGAGGTCGAAGAGGTGGAGATGGTGCTCGACGCCACGGCCGCGGCCCTGGAGGCGAACGATCAGCAAGCCACGCTGGCCCTGTGCAGCCCCACCGCCGACCATACGCGAAGTAAAGCCCGGCAAGCGTTCGATTACGCAGAATTCAAACGCGTGAAGATCAGCAATCTGAAGATCACGATCAACCGCCACACCAGCCCCCCAACGGCCAAGGCCCGATTCACGGCCATGGTCGCTGCCCGGTTGCGCAGCGGCGCTTTCGATGGGGGCCGTAAGCTGATCAAATTCACGTTGACGCTCCGCCGAGAGCCGGACGGTTGGCGCATCAGCGGGCCCGAGTTGAAGAACGCCCCGGGCGGTTTTTAAGGACTCGTGACCGTCAGGCCGTTTAGCATCCGCCGGCACGGCGGTTCAATGTTTAGCATCCGCCGGCACGGCGGTTTGACACGGGATGTGCCCGTCCGTCCGCAAAGTCGCCGTGCCGGCGACTGCTAAACCAAGCTGCCGTGCCGGCGACTGCTAAACGGACCGTTGTGGCGCGACCAACGGTCGCGGCTTTATAGTCACGGATGCGTCGGCGCGCCGTGACCGCTGCCGGGATGCCCGCCCGGAGCTTGTCCATGCGGACCCTTGCCACGCGAACCGCCGTGGCGTCCGAAGGGAACGGCCTGGGGATAGCCCCGTCCACGGCCGCCACGTCCATAACCGCCGCCTCCGTAACCACCGCCTCCATAACCGCCTCGGTACGGATACTGGTTCCACGACCCGTAGGGATTCACCCACGAATCGAACGGCAGCGTCCAAGGTCCTCCCGCATTACCCCACGGGCCAAAGGGCGTGGCGCCGGCCCGATAGGGATATTGCCATTCGCCATAGGGCCGAATCATCTCACCGGCGCCCCAGGTCTCGACCTGATGCAGCCGGTCGGCCGTGCCGTGGGGACCGCGGAACGTCGTGCGGATGTGCCGATAGCCGCTGCGTCGATAGGTCGGATCGACCGGCATGTAGGCCGGTTCCTTCGGAGCGTACTGGGCAATCCGAGCGCCGCTGGCCGGGTCGTGGCTGTACGTGGAAGTTCGGAAGATCCAACTGTCGGCTCGGGCGTCGGCCACGAAAGCTGCCGACAGCAGGAGCAAGGAGACAAGGTGCTGATTCATCGGAGGAGACCTGCTGCTTTTTGGGGGGTTCCACTCGTTCGGATGTTGCCAAAACGAAACCTGGTCGGCCAATCGTGTTCCTTCCCGAGACCTCCTGTTTCTGCTTCCAATGCAACGTTTCCGGCGGCAGACGTTGAGAAAAGTCAACATCGAGGCCCGTTTTCAGGCCCTTTTTCGCCGCAATCCCTAATCGAGCAATTCCCGTTCCAAACGACCGGCCGCTTACTCTGAACGTTCTACCATCAACTTGCCCGTTTCCGGGTCGTAGACGTATTGTTCGGTTTCCGGGTTGGCCAACTCGGGCAGGATGATGCTGTTGGCCTTGATGATCTTCGCCATGAACTCTTTGTGCGATTTCGGGTTGCGACCCTCCATGCCCTTGAAAATGTTCATGGCACTGGGAATCTGGATCTGGAAGATGATCCGTTCCCGGGTGCCGAAATAGGCGGCCACCGGCGTGGCGACCGGACCGCGGCCGTAGCCTTGCCCCTTGCCGCTCACGCCCGCCTTGGCCTCCTCGCGAACCACCACCGGCGGCTCGGGGGCCGGTTCTTCCGCTACGGCCGACGGTTCGGCAGACGGTTCGGCAGGCGGTTCGGCAGGTGGCTTGGCAGGCGGCTTGGGGTCGCTCGTGTCGATTGCCGGGGCCAATTGGCCGCCCAACTGCGTCGCCGGGCCACGACGATTCCCCTCTCTGGCCTCATCCAACGCATCGCCCACATCACACCCGACCACCAAAACGACCGCCAACAAGCACATCATTCGTCTCATCGTTTTGTCCTCCTAAATCAAGGTCATATAAAGCCGCGACCGCTGGTCGCGACCGAATTGTCGCAACAGTTTGCTCAACGGCCGCTAAACATTTTCCTCCGGCACGACCTTTTGCATCCGCCGTTGGTTCTTCACCACGGGTCGGCTGGAACCGTCTTCTGGGCTCGTTTCCTCCTCCAATTCGGTTTCGTTGAATTGAAACCGCCAAGGTTGCATTTCGGCCAAGGCCGACGGTTGCGTCATATTATAGTCCAACGGGGTCAGCGTGACATGCCCCTTCGCCAGTTCGGTCAGGTCGGTCGGACCGCCCTCGGTTGTTGTCGGCGGGCTGCCGGTGATCCAGTAATAGTCGCGGCCCCAGGGGTCGGTTCGTTTCTCGTACTTGTCGCCATACCGGGTCACGTCCATCGGCGCGACGGCGACCTGCGGCGCGGCGTCCAACGCGGCCGTGGGGATGTTGAGGTTGTAGAGCTGCGGCTGAGCGTCCTTTTGGGCCAGGATCTGCTGGATGATGGCTCGGGCCAACAGGGCCGCCTTGTCGAACTGGGCGTGCTCGTCGAATTCCAGCGAGACGGCCACGCTGGTGATTCCGAAAAAGGCGCCCTCGATGGCCGCCGCCACCGTGCCCGAGTAGAGCACGTTGATCCCCGCGTTGAGCCCCCCGTTGATCCCGCTGACGATCAGATCGGGAAACCTCGGGCAAAACTCGGTGATACCGATCTTCACACAATCGGCCGGGCTGCCCTCGACGGCCCAACCCCAACGCTCCTGGCCGTGGAACATCTCCTTGGCGATTAGCGGCGTGAGGTAGGTGATCGAATGGCCCACTCCGCTCTGCTCGGTGGCGGGTGCGACGACATAAACCTCGCCCAACTGCCGCAATTGCCGGTCCATGGCCGCCAGCCCGGGCGCGTAGACTCCGTCGTCGTTGGTCAGCAGGATGAGCATATAATGATTCCGGTGAATGGTTTCAGGGTTGCTTGACATTAACGGTGTTCATCATAGTGGGCGTCAGGTTCTACATCAACGGGGTGACCGTAAGTGTCGGCTAGATAGCGGGTTATGAGTTTGCCTGCGGTGGAAGCTTTCCGAGTTCGGGGGGGCTGGCTAGGCGTTGGACAGCGGCAACCGTATAATTCGGGGTTTTCCCGCAGGAAGTCCGCCATGAGCAAGCTCTCTGACGAAAAGGTACTGGTGCTCGATTTCGGGTCGCAGTATGCCCAACTCATTGCCCGACGCGTTCGTCAGGAACAGGTCTATTGTGAGATCGTCCGCCACGACCTCTCGGCCGAGCGGATCCGCGAGCTGGCGCCCAAGGGCCTGATCCTCTCGGGCGGACCGTCGAGCGTCTATGAGCAGGGCGCCCCGAAGTGCGATCCCGAGATTTTTCGGCTGGGAGTGCCCGTGTTGGGGATCTGCTACGGCATGCAACTGGCCTGCGAGGCGCTGGGCGGTCAGGTGGAGAACACGCCGGCCCGCGAGTACGGCCGGGCCCATTGCCAGGTGACCAACGGCGGCGAGCTGTTCGCCGGCGTGTCGGCCAAGACTGAGGTCTGGATGAGCCATGGCGATCAGGTCGCGCAGGTTTCCGAAGATTTCGAGCCGCTAGCCGCCACCGACACGTGCCGGCTTGCCGCGGTGAAGCATCGGCATTTGCCTGTCTACGGATTGCAGTTCCATCCCGAGGTGACGCACACGCCCGAGGGCCAAAAGATCCTCGCCAACTTCCTCAAGACCGCCTGCGGTTGCTCCGGCACCTGGAAGCTGGGGGACTTCGCCCGTGAAACGATCGAGTCCGTTCGCCAACTCGTGGGCAAGGATCGGGTGATCTGCGGACTGTCCGGCGGCGTCGATTCGGCCGTCGTGGCCGCGCTGCTCTCGCAAGCCATCGGGTCGCAACTCTCGTGTATCCTGGTCGACAACGGGCTGCTGCGAAAGGGCGAGGCCGAGTCGGTCATCCAGGAGTTCAGCGACCATTTCCAAAGCGATCTGCACGTGGTCCATGCCGAGAAAAGGTTCCTCGACGCCTTGGCCGGCGTGGTCGACCCGCAGGAGAAGCGTCGCCGCATCGGGCACGCCTTCATCGACTGCTTCGCCGACGAGGCGACCCGCATCAAGGGCGCTAAATTCCTGGCCCAAGGAACGCTTTACCCCGACGTGATCGAAAGCGGCGGCGCGGTCGACGGCCCGGCCGCCACGATCAAGCTGCACCACAACGTCGGCGGGCTGCCCGAGGACCTCGACTTCGAGCTGATCGAACCGCTGCGCGACCTATTCAAAGACGAGGGCCGACGGCTGGGCGAGGAATTGGGACTGCCCGAGGAGATCGTCTGGCGGCATCCGTTCCCCGGTCCGGGGCTGGCCGTGCGTTGCCTGGGCGAGGTCACCAAGCCCCGACTCGACACGCTGCGCGAGGCCGACGCGATCGTGGTCGAAGAGATCAAACGCGCCGGGCTCTATCGCCAGACCTCGCAATCGTTCGCCGTGCTGCTGCCGATCCAGAGCGTGGGCGTGATGGGCGACGCGCGAACCTACGAAGACGCCGTAGCCGTCCGCTCGGTCGACAGCGAAGACTTCATGACGGCCGACTGGAGCCAATTGCCCTACGAACTGCTGGCCACCATCTCGACCCGCATCATCAACGAAGTCCAAGGCGTAAACCGAGTCGTCTACGACATCAGCTCAAAACCGCCCGCCACAATCGAGTGGGAGTGATTGTTTAGCGGTCGCCGGCACGGCGACCTGACCCCGGGAGGCCCCACCATGGCCAAGAAAAAACCGACCGCGAAATCGTCCGACGGACCTCGTTTTGAGGAGACCCTCTCGAAACTGGAGGGCATTGTTCGTCAGCTCGAGGAGGGAGAAATCGGGCTGGATGAGGCTTTGGAGGCCTATGAAACGGGGGTCCAACTGCTGCGGCGGGCCTATGAGACGCTCGAGCAGGCCGAGCGGAAGGTGGAATTGCTCAGCGGGGTCGACGCCCAGGGCAACCCGGTTACCCGACCGTTCGACGAGCAGGACTCCGGCTCGCTCGAGGAAAAGGCCCAACGTCGCGACCGACGTCGCTCGATGAAAAAGACGCCCGAGGAGAATCCCCCCCTTTCGGAGGAGTCCGGACTGGACTCGCCCGGCGAGTTGTTTTAAGATAGAAGATTGTGCTTTGCGGGTCTGCGGTGCGTAGAATCAATAGCTACGCAGAATCTTCCTGACATAAGACATCTCGGGCTGTCAGCTTTATGGTGGAAACCTCCTCACTCTCATTTTCCCAGCAGACCGACCGGTTGCGGCAACTGGTCGACGAGGCTTTGCAGTCCCAGGTGGAACCGGCCCCCGGGTGCCCCGACGCCCTGCGCGAGGCGATGGCCTATAGCCTGCTGGCCCCGGGAAAGCGGCTTCGTCCGATGCTGGTGTTGATGGCGGTCGAGGCTTGCGGCGGGCGGATCGAGGCGGCCATGCCGGCGGCCTGTGCCGTCGAGATGGTCCACGCCTATTCGCTGATCCACGACGATCTGCCGGCCATGGACGACGACGACCTGCGGCGAGGAAGGCCGACTTGCCACAAGAAGTTCGACGAGGCCACGGCCATCCTGGCGGGCGATGCGCTGCTTACCCGGGCGTTCGAGGTCCTGGCCGACCAGTTGCAACCGGCCGACTTGGCCGGGCGTTGCTGTGCCGCCTTGGCAGCGGCGGCCGGGCCGTGTGGCATGGTGGGCGGACAGGCCGACGACATGTCGGGCCCAAGCGGCGAGGCAGACATCGAAGGGCTCGAATCGATCCATCGGCGGAAAACGGGGGCCCTGATCGAGGTCTCGCTACGGCTCGGCGCCATGATCGCCGGCGCCGAGCCCAGGCAGCTTGACGCCTTGGCACGGTATGGGCGGAAGTTGGGCCTGGCGTTTCAGGTGACCGACGACCTGCTGGATGTTTGTAGCAGTCAGGCAACCATGGGGAAACGGGTAAGGAAGGATGCCGAGCAAGGAAAGCTCACCTATCCGGGGGTGCTTGGGGTTGACGAGAGTGCCGCCTATGCGAGACAATTGGTCAGTGAGGCGTGTGAAGCGCTAATTCCGCTCGGCACGAGAGCCGGAAGCCTGGAAGTGCTCGCCCGATATGTCCTCGAAAGGAATCGATAAATGGACGAACTTCTCTCGACTATCAACTCGCCGCAGGACCTAAAGAAGCTCTCGCACGGGCAGTTGAAACAGCTTGCCGGCGAGATGCGCGAGGCCCTGTGCCGGCTGGTCAGCACGCGGACGGCCCATTTCGCGTCGAACTTAGGCGTGGTCGAACTGACCCTGGCCCTGCACACCATCTTCGATTTCTCCCGCGACCGGCTCCTCTGGGATACCGGACACCAGATCTATCCCCACAAGATGGTCACCGGCCGTTACGACGAATTTACGACCATGCGGGCCAAGGGCGGGTTGATGGGATATCCCAACCCGGCCGAAAGCGAATACGATCTGCTGATGACCGGCCATGCCGGGTGCAGCGTGTCGACCGGCCTGGGGCTGAAGTGCGGCGACGACCTGATGCGGCCCGAGGAGGACCGGCACACCGTGGCCGTGGTCGGCGACGGGGCCTTCGTATCCGGCGTGATCTTCGAGGCCCTGAACAACGCCGGCGGCCTGAAGAAGAACATGACCGTCGTGCTCAACGACAACAAGATGTCGATCTGCCCGCGGGTGGGCGGATTGGCCGACGCCCTGGACCGACTGCGGCTGATGCCCTTGTATACGGGCCTGAAGATGGAAGTGCAGAAGATCCTCGGCAAGGTGCCCGTGTTCGGCGACCCGGTCGAGCGATTCCTCTTGCAGGTGAAAGACGCGGTCAAGGCGGGGTTGCTTGGCGGGATGTTGTTCGAGGAGCTGGGCTTCCGCTACATCGGCCCGGTCGATGGGCACAATATCCGCCAGTTGCAGAAGTACCTGACCCGTGCCCGGCAATTCGAAGGGCCCGTGCTGTTGCACGTGGTGACGGAAAAGGGGCACGGTTTCAAGCCGGCGGCCGAGGATCCGACGTCGTTCCATGCCCCGGCGCCGTTCGCGCGGGAAAACGGCTCGGTTGTCTCGCTCAACGCCAGCGCTTCGCGACCCTATACGGAAGTGGTCCGCGACGCGATCCTCGATCAGATGCGGGAGAATCCCCAGGTCGTGGCCATTACGGCCGCCATGTGCCAGGGCACCATGCTCGAACCGATCCGCGAAGAGTTTCCCGAGCGGTTCTTCGACGTGGGGATCTGCGAGTCGCACGCGGTGGCCTTTGCCGCCGGATTGGCCAAGACGGGGATGCGGCCGATTGTCGATATCTATAGCACGTTCCTGCAACGCAGCTACGACCAAATCTTCCAGGAGGTGTCGCTGCAAAATCTGCCGGTGACCATGCTCTTGGATCGGGCCGGCATCGTGGGTCCCGATGGTCCGACGCACCATGGCGTGTTCGACCTGACCTACCTGCGACCGCTGCCCAATCTGGTCATCATGGCCCCGGGCGACGAGGCCGACGTGGCCGGAATGCTCGATTTCGCCATGCACCACGACGGCCCCACGGCCATCCGCTATCCCAAGGCGGCCGCGGAAACGATCCGCCGCGAGCCGGCCCCGATCGAGTTGGGCACGGCCGAGGTGATCCGCCGCGGAACCGACGGGATGATCGTCGCTTGCGGGACCCTGTTGGGCAGTTGCGTCAAGGCGGCCCAGCGGCTGGCCATCGACGGGTTGGAGATCGGCGTGATCAACGCACGATTCGTCAAACCGTTGGACACCGAAACGATCCTCGCCACGGTTCGCGATTGTCCGTTCGTGCTGAGTGTGGAAGAGGGCCAATTGGCGGGCGGATTCGGCAGCGCCGTGCTAGAGGCCGCCTCGGATGCCGGGCTGAACACCAGCCACGTCCGGCGATTAGGCGTACCCGACCAGTTCGTCGAGCACGGCAGCCGAGCCGAACTATTGGCCGACTTAGGCCTGGACACCGAAGGCATCGCCGAGGCCTGCCGCAAATTGGCCGCCGATCTACCCCAGCCGGCGCCGACCGATCGACTCAGGGCAAGCTGAGTTCTGTTGCCCCACGGCCTCGGGGCGGCTATCATCGAAGGTATGAGCGAAACATCGCAATCGTCGATCCCTTCCTCCAGCCGGGCAATCTTGCTCGGGTTTGGCCAGCGGCCTGAGGTTTTAGCCGAGGCCGAGCGACTGAAGCCCCTGATTGAACGGTTCGCCCGAATCGTGGCCACGGATCTGGCCGGCACGGAAGATATGTCGCAAGTCGAGGCCGACGTGGCCATCGTGCTCGGCGGCGACGGCTCGATCCTTAGGGCAGCGCACCAGATGGGCGAAAAGCAGTTGCCGGTCGTGGCGGTGAATCTAGGCAAGCTGGGGTTTCTGGCGGATCTTTCGCCCGCCGAATTGCCCGATGTGCTGCGCGACTTCGTCGCCGGCAAGTTGCCGGTGACCGAACACCTGATGCTGCAATGCTCCGTATTACGTGACGGGACGGTCTGCCAGCGGAAGCTTGGGCTCAACGAGGTGGCGGTCCAGGCCGGGCCGCCCTTTGCCATCATGGACGTCGATCTTTACGTTGACTCGGAATTGGTTACCACTTATAGTTGCGACGGCCTAATTATCAGCACGCCGGTCGGGTCCACGGCACATAGCCTCTCCGCCGGCGGGCCGATCCTAAGGAAGGACCTGCAAGCGTTCGTCATTTCGCCGATCAGCCCTCATACGCTCACGAATCGGCCCGTGGTCGACTCGGACGAGCGGACCTACGAGTTGGTCGTCGCCGAGCCGAACGACGGCGCCTCGGTCGTGGTCGACGGCCATGTGCTGTGCAACCTCCGGCCGGGCGACCGCGTGCGGGTAGAAAAGGCGGCCGTGCGGTTCAAACTAGTCACGGCCCCGGGCCATAGTTACTACCGCACCCTGCGCGAAAAACTCGGCTGGGGCGGGCGACTACAACTCAACGACTAGCAGCGTTTATTGTTAAACGGGCCGCTTGCGGCTTTGCAACAAGCTCCGAAAGGAATCGAGCATGTCAAAAACCGTCCCCCACCTCTCATGCGCACTGGTGATCCTCACGATCATGGCATCCGCCGCCCAAGCCGAGGAACCCACGTATCGCTTCCGCTATCAGTTCCACCCGGGCGAAACGCTCCGTTGGGACGTGGTGCATCGCACGCAGACCCGCACGACCATCTCCGGCAAGACCGAACGGGCCGAGACATTCAGCAAGTCGATCAAGGTCTGGCGGGTGACGGATGCTGGGCCGGACGGGACGGCCACTTTCGAGTATTCGATCGAGAAGGTGCAAATGCGGCAGGAGATCGGCGACTTTCCCGAGGTTTGCTACAACAGCGAATCGGACGAGGTTCCGCCGGGTCCGTTTAAGAACGTCGCCGATTCGGTCGGCGTGATCCTCTCGACCATCACGCTTGATAGCCGCGGTAAATTGATCAAGCGGAACCGCCACCCGGTGATGGAGACGGCCCAGATGCAACGGCAAATCACCGTCGCCTTGCCCGAAGAGGCCATCCCCGTCGGCCATGTATGGTCCAAACCGCAGGACATCGAGGTGCCGTTGCCGGGCGGCGGCGTCCGCAAGATCAAGGCCCGGCAGACGTTCACGTTGGAGAATGTCAAGACGGGCGTGGCCACGATCCGTTTCGCCACGCAGATCCTCACGCCGATCAACGACCCGGCCATCGAGTCGCAACTGATCCAGCGCCAGTCGGCCGGTCGAATCCGTTTCGACATCGACGCGGGCCGGATCCTCGAGCAGCAGATGGACGTCGACAAAGGGGTCGTCGGGTTCCGCGGCCCGGCCAGCAGCGTACACTATCTGAACCGTTTCACCGAGAAACTCCTCCCGACCCCGACCAAGACGGCTTCTCGCCAGTAGATGCTTTCTTGGCGAGCGAAACGATTGTCGAGATTGTAGCGGCAGCGTCTCGGCCGGGCCGGCTGCTTTCAGCCACGGTGACGCGGTTGTGTCGATTCTAGCTCTTGGCCTCGATGTTCCCGTCGGGTAAACCGCCATGCCTGACCGCGCCGTCGCCAAGCCGCAACGGCGCCGATGCCGATTCTTAGTATGGGAGCCAGCACACAGAGACGGGGCACGGAGAATCGAGCGATGTTCAGACTGATGGCATTTAGCGTCTTGGGACTGGTTGCCGCAGCGGCGGCCCCGGTCGTCCTCTTCACGGCGCCGGATTTCGTCAAGTCGTTCCGTCAGAAGTGGACTTCGACGTCGCCGGCCGAAACGGCAGGCCAAACGCCCGGGCTCGAGGCGTCCGGGCCCGGTGCGACAAACTCCTTCACGGCCTGGGAAGGGGAACCGGTCGACGATTTGGCCGAAGTTCTGCGGTTCGACATCACGCCGCACTGGATCATGCGACGCTGGCCTCGCGTGTCGACCGGGTTGGCCGAGCTTCCCTTGCAAGGCTATCGGGTCCCTTTGGTGACCGGCACGGCCGAGACCGACGTGGCCGGCTCGCTGACCTACTACTTCAACGCCCAGCAACAAGTGCAACGGATCACCTTCCACGGCACGTCCGGCGATGTGCGAAATCTGGTCGGCGCGTTGACTGCCCGGTATCGGTTCGCGCGAAAGTTGACCAACGACCCCGGGCTGTTCGTCTACGAGGCGCCTTCGCCGTCGGGTAAGTCGACCGGGCGGCTGAAGATCACCACCACCGGCGTCTTCAAGGCGAGCGAGCCCTATCAGCGGTTCCAAATCGAACTCTCGATGGAACGCCCGTCGTGAATCAGCTTTCGCTCTTCGACTTGCCCTTGCTCTCTTTGCCCTTGCTCTCTGCGGCCGGCGGTTCGTACTCGAACTCTTTCCAGACCATGGGGCGACGTAGATAGGGCTCGATCCGCAGCACGACTTCGCCGTTGTTGAACAGTCGCACGGTGCCGTTGCTCTGGCTGACCGACACGGCCACGGCGTTGGTGGCGCGACTCACCGCTGCGGCGGCCCAATGCCGCGTGCCAAGGCCCTTCGAGAGCGTCACCGAGGCGGCCGAGCAATCCAGGTAGCGGCAGGCGGCCTCGATGGTCCCGTCGGCCGAGACGAGGATCGCCCCGTCCAGCATCGAGATCTCCTTGACCCCTTCGCGAACCCGGGGATCGTCCAGATTGCGTTCCTTGCGGTTGTATCCCTTGACCGGGTCGAAGCCGACCGAGCGGCTGCAGCTGATCACCTTTCGCGTATCGCCGACCACGAACAGGGTGCCCACCGGCTTGCCCTCGCGGCCTTCACGACCGATCTCGATCGCCAGATCGACCACGATCTTCAGCGTATCCAGCGGCACCCGGGTCTCGATCTGCCGCAGATCGCGGCCGGTCAGGCGGTTCAGGTGCTCGTCGAGATTGATCAGACTGACCGAGTCGAGCATGTCGGCATCGAAGCCGCTGTAGAGCGACACGACCGACGAGCCGGGCGCGAGGATATCGTCGGCCACGGCCTCGAGGACCGCTTGAGTCAACTGCTCGTAGACAGGGCTATCGGGCATGTCCAGCAGCACGGTCTGCAGGCCCGCCTCATTGGCCCCTTCGAGATCCTCGGCCAAATTGCCGGCCACGATGGTCTTCTCGTCCTTGGCCAGCTTCTTCAGCCGTTGCCAATCGGCCGGTCCGTCCAACAGCAGCAAAATAGCATCGGCCCCGGCCGACTCGGTCAAACGAATCGCCAGGCTATAAAGAGTTTTGAACTGTTCGGTGAAACGCAACACCTTAGCACCCTTTCGGCCGGCCTTCGGCGCGACGGTCCGTTTCTCCGCGAGGTGCCGAGCCGCCGCCCGGCCCTTACCATGATGTTTATGCCAAAGTTTTGCCGCCGCCACTTGTAAAACTACCCAGAAGAAGGGGATATCTTGCTTTGTCACCCTATGTTACGCGGTTTCGCGTTTTCGGGCAACGGCGGTTTGGCGGGGAGTGGTTAGTGGATAGTGGATAGTGGTTAGTGTGCCACTGCTTCGCAGAAGCAGTGCTCTTGACGCTGGCTGTCAGCTTTCAGCCATCAGCAAGAGCGCAAACTCCCGTCACTGCTTACTATCCACTAACCACTATCCACGAATCACTGCGTACTGGATAGTGTGCCACTGCTTCGCAGAAGCAGTGCTCTTAACGCTGGCTGTCAGCTTTCAGCCATCAGCAAGAGCGCAAACTCCCGTCACTGCTT
>CAYYOX010000056.1:0-17988 GCA_964473065.1 uncultured Planctomycetaceae bacterium
CATCTACCACGACCGCCCGCCGCTTACGATCAAGGACCGGAAGACGGTCGATCAACTGGACGATTACTTGCCGAAGTTCGAGCAGTACGACCTGAAACGGCTCGATGCGGGCTCGGTGCGGCAATTGGTGTTGGCCTATCAAGCGAAAATCTCGGCCCTGGAATCGCCAGCCGACGAACCGCCCTCCGACGAGACGGAAGAAGAGCAACCGGCCCCGGAGGACCCCACGCCTTACGTGGAAGCGGCCGTGAGGGCGGGCAAGGCAGCCTTTGTGAAAAACTCTGCCGCGAAAGGGGCCGAGGACTTGCTGCAGTTGGCCCGGCTGGTTGGACCCATGGCTCGCGATCGGCTGGGCGATTCTCAGACTGCTGCGAGAATCTACCAAGCGGCCGCCGAGAAGATCGGTCTTGGCGCGGCTCGGGCGGAGTGCGAAATCGAAGCGGCCGACGTGGCCATCAACGACCTGATCGATCCGGCCTCGGCCAAGAAACTGCTGGACGCCGCCGCGGAGCATCTCGCCGGCAAGACGACCGGGCCTGTTGCCGCTCGGTTCCAGCGGGTTCGGGCCGACTACTTGGCAGCGACCGGCAAGGGGCAAGAATCTCGAACGGCTTACATCAAGGCGGAAAAACTGTTGGGTGTTTCACGCACTTTCGTCGAACGGACCACCTGGCGAGGCGCCTACAGCCGTTCGACGGAAGAGTTCATCAAGCAAAGGCAATACGATCGGGCGGCCGCACAGCTCAGTGCATGGCAGAACGAGTTTCCCGCCGATAAAATGGACGGCTACCTCACACTGCTTTACGCCCGGTATTGGGCCGGACGAAAGAAATATCCTCAAGCCATCGCTCAGGCCGAGCAGCTTCAGAGCGTCAGTCCCGACTCGCCCTATGTCGATCAGATCCTGTTGCTGGCTGCGGCATGTGAAATCCAACGCGAGCGCACCGATCGCGCGTTGGCCACGTTGCATTCGCTCGTTAAAGACTACCCGGGCAGCCCGTTGGCGCCGCAAGCCAAGAAACTGATCGCCCGCCTCGAGGCTCAACAGAAGGAGTAGTTTACCGTGGTAATGATTCTCTCGATTCTTGCAGGAATGCTTGGCCCGACGGCACACGGCGTGGAGATCACGGCCCATCGCGGGGCGTCGCACTTAGCGCCGGAGAATACGCTGGCCGCTGTCGAGTTGGCTTGGAAGCTCAACGCCGATTCGGTTGAAATCGACGTCTACCTGAGCAAGGACCGGCAGATCGTCGTGATCCACGACAATACGACCAAACGGACGGCAGGCATCGATTGGAAGGTCGCCGAGCACACGGCGGCCGAACTTCGAACGCTCGACGTGGGAAGCTGGAAAGACGAGAAGTTTTGCGGCCAGAAGATCCCCACGCTCGAAGAGGTGTTGGCCACGATTCCCGCGGGCAAACGCTTGTTGATCGAGATCAAGTGCAAAGCGGAAATCGTTCCCTTGTTGAAGGAGACGCTCGATCGATCGGGCACGCGCGCTGCGGAGGCCGCGGTGATCTCGTTCGATTTTGACGTCGTAGCGGCGGCCAAACGGGCCATGCCCGAGCGAACGGTCCTCTGGCTCCTGTCGGCCACGCCCAAGCGAGACAAGGAGACGGGCCGCGTGCTAGTGACCTTAGCCCAGCGGATTGCCAAGTGTCGCTCGGCCGGTTTGGACGGGCTGAGCGTTTCATGCAAGAGCGAGCTGAACAAGAGTTTTGTCAAACAGGTACACGACGCCGGTCTGCTGTTGCACGTTTGGACGGTCAACTCGGCGGAGGAAACAAAACGCCTGATCACCTGGGGCGTCGACGCCATCACCACCGATCGGCCCGGCTGGATGATCCAGGAATTGACCGAGGAGTAAGTTCCGTGAATTGCAAACGAACGTGCCTTGTCTTGTTTACCGCTGTTGCTATTGGGCTTTTCGCACATAACGCGGCGCGGGCGGCCAAGGTGACGGTCGATTTGGGCAACGCCCGGCGTGTGACGTTGGTCGGTGCAATCAACCGCTGGGATCTGGACGGCAATTCACGACGGCCGGTCGATCCGAAGGCGAAGATCAATGCCCCTTATGTCGACGCAAGTGCCGCCGCGGTTGGCAAGGGGAAATGGGTTTTCAAGGACTTGCCCTCGGGAACCTACGACCTGTTGATCATGGCCGAAGGACGCGTGCGGATCGAGGGCTTCCAGTTCGTGCCGGTCTTGGAGTTCGATCCGTTCTTCCCGCCCGACGCGGAAGTCGATCAGGACGCTCGGGAATATGTGTTCGACCACATCAAAAAGTCGCCGCACTACGAGAACAAGGTCCAGCCGATGTATTTGGCCGGCGACGAGAAGACGGTTCGCGTATTGGTGATGTTGCTGCGCGACAAGGCGACCACCTACACGCCCGGCGCGGGCACTATCCGACACGAGGTCTGGCAATACACGTGGCAATACGGCGGCTGGAAGAAGGAAAAACGCACTCGGGTCTTCGATCGGATCTTGATGCAAGTGAGCGACCTGCGCCAATGGACCTGGCTCTGGGACGCCAAGCTCGGCGGGATCGAGGTAGAAGACTCGCCGCTGACGATCGAGTATCAGCTACCCCGATCTTCCGGCAGCAAGCGGCTCAAGGGGTTGTATCCTTATTGAGAAGGCCGCAAAGTTCACCCGTCGGACGATTCGAACCCGAAGTAAGTGGCCGCGTTGTTGTAGCAGACGTCGGAGACCAACTGGCCGATCAGGGCGAGATCGTTCGGCAGCAGGCCCTGTTCCATTTCCGTGCCCAGCAGGTTGCAAAGAATCCGCCGAAAGTACTCGTGGCGCGGGTAGGAAAGGAACGAGCGACTGTCGGTCAACATGCCCACGAAACGGCTTAACAGCCCCTGGTTCGAGAGCGTGTTGAGCTGGGCTTCCATGCCGTGCTTCTGGTCCATGAACCACCAACCGCTGCCCAACTGCATCTTACCCGGGATGCTGCCGTCCTGGAAATTGCCGAGCATCGTGGCTACCACGTCGTTGTCGGCCGGGTTGATGTTGTAGACGATGGTCTTCGCCAGTCGGTTGCGCTTATCGAGCCGGTTGAGGAACTTGGCCATCGCTTCGGCCTGGGGAAAGTCGCCGATCGAATCGAATCCCGTGTCGGGCCCCAGGGCCTTGAAGAAGCGGCGGTTGTTGTTTCGTTGCGGCCCGAGGTGATATTGCTGCGTCCAGTTCTTCTCGTGATCCATCAACGCGAATTCGTAGAGCATGGCCGACTGGAACTTCAAGATCTCCTTCGACCGCAATTTGTTTCCGCGGCGAATCCGGCGAAACACCGCACTGATTTCCGAGCCGGTGTAGTCTTTCGAGTAAAACGTCGCGATGCCATGGTCCGAGATCCGGCATCCCATGCTGTGGAAGAAATCGTGACGCTGTCGGATGGCTTCCAGGTAGTTATCGAAATCGTCCTTGATATCGACGTTGCAGGATTCCGCCAGCCGTTCGACCCAAGCATTGAAATCCTCTGGCGAGTCGACCGTCATGCCGCGATCGGGTCGGAAGGTCGGCAAGACCTTAATCTCAAACGAGGGATCGCCCGCGATCAGCGCATGATACTGAAGGCTATCGGCCGGGTCGTCGGTCGTGCAGGCCAACTCTACGTTCATCCGCCGCATGATGTTGCGACACGAGAACCCGTCTTCGGCCAGGCGAACGTTGGCTTCTTTCCAAATGTCTTCGGCAGTCTCCGGCCCCAACAGCCGATCGTCGATCCCCAGCGGTCGGCGAAGTTCCAGGTGAGTCCAATGATACAAGGGGTTGCGTAGCGTTTGCGGGACCGTTTCAGCCCACTTCTGAAACTTCTCCCAGTCCGACGCATCGCCGGTGCAGAATTGCTCGTCGACGCCCGCAGCGCGCATGGCGCGCCACTTGTAGTGGTCGCCGTACAGCCAGGCCTGCGTGAGGTTCTCGAACCGATGATCTTCGGCAATCTGTTGCGGGGGCAAATGGCAATGGAAGTCGATGATCGGCAGATCTCGCGCGTACTCGTGGTAGAGGTCGGCAGCACGATCGCTGAGCAACAGAAAATCGTCGGTAATAAAAGCGTCACTCATACCAAGCACCTCCCTTTTCGGCCCGTGCAAATCCCACGCGGGACGCGATCCGTCGACACTCCACTATAGCCGCCGCCATACTGCAATGCAACAAGATGTGAAGAAAAGTGCCAGGCCTACGCAACCGAAAACCCTTGGCAAGGGCGCCTAGAATGTGCCGGGAGGCCGCAGAAGTCCCGTCACTTACACAAGTTACGGCGATTGGACGGCAAGCATTCGCCCTGCCCGTAGCCACGCTCGCCAGAGCGTGGTTTTTGAGGGCGATTCGCCCACGGTCTGGCGACCGTAGCTACCGAGTTGAGGGGGGCGGCGATTGCTTGCTAGGATCGGCAGCTTACTGGCTCTCGTCGAGCACTCGAGCGTAGACTTTCGCCACGCCGGCCGCCATGGCTCGTCCCGAGAATTGCTCGGTGTGTCGCCTAATCGCACTGGCTCGCAGCTTTTTCCACTTGACCTGGCCGGTGATTATGCGTCGGATCACCGCGGCTAAGTCTCGCGGATTGTCCGGCTCGGCCAGCAGTCCGTCCTGTCCGTCGCGGATGGCTTCGGTGACGCCTTCCACTCGGGAGGCCACAACCGGTACGCCGGCGGCCATGGCGTCGAGCACCACCGCCGGCAGACCTTCACCAAACAGGCTGGGAAGCACGAGTAGATCCATGTTGGCCAATTCGCTGTCGACATCTTCCGGGAAGTCGACCCAGTCGACCAACTCAGTCACGTCGAAACCTTCGGCCAAGGCCTTGATCTGAGTTTCGTAGTGCGAAGTTTCGAAATCGCCGACGGCCCGCAAGCGAATCGGCAAACCTTCCTCTTTCAGAATGGCCACCGCGCGCAACAAGACTTCCATCCCCTTGCGAGGCCGAAAACGTGCCATCGTGCCCAAGGTCCACTCGACTTGTGAAGCATGACGCGGCCGGGCGGGCGTACGTGAAGCAACGCCGTTTGGCACCAGCGTTACCTTTTCTTTGTTGAATCCGCGGCGATGAGCATACTGTTTCGTGTTCCCGGAAACGGCAATCAGCGCCGAGGCCCGGCTGAGACTCAGGTGTTCGACAACGCTGTTGATGCGAGCCCGCAACTCTCGAGCCGAGCCTTTCAGAGTAGGGCCATGAACGTGATGCACCATCGGCACGCCCGTGAGCGTCGACACCAAGGCGGTAACGATCGCGGATTCAGGCGTATGCGAGTGCAGCAGGTCGTATTCTTCACCCCGAACGACCTGCACCAGTTTCCCCACCGCACGCAAGTCGAATCGCCCGCGCATGGGCGTCGAGTAGACCGGGGCGTGTTGCGTTCGCCTTCGGCGGGGAAACGCCTCGGGATGCAAACAGGCGAAGCCGACATCGTATCCGAAGCGCTGAAGTTCGGCAGCCAACAAGTCTTGCACACGTTCGACGTCGGCGTAGTGCTGCCCGTCGATTACGTGCAGCACACGGACGGTTCGCATGGCGGCGAATCGATCCGACCGCGAGGTCTGAGTCGACGTCGAGTGATCGGTAAGCGTGGCGGAGGTCATAAGACGGGCCCTGATGGTTTCTCGGATTGCAAGAATGTCCTAGCAGATCACAACGAACTAAAAGGATGGCAAGAGTCGTGCCAACCGCTCGGGGGGACGCGCGGCGTAGTTCACGCCGTCGCTTGCAACCACTTGCAAGCCAAGGAGTTATGACGACGAAAGATTTCCCCCGCAGAGGAAAACGGAAGACCCAACCTGTGGTCCGCGTTGCCGAACCACTCGCCCCATGATGAAAAAAAGCATCATTCGGCCACTCGCCGGGCCGTTGTAACCATCCGCCCGTTCGGCGCATCTATACAGATATCAAGTCCCGCCAAGGATACCCGACCATGCAATGCAAAGAGTTGTTAGCCCTGTTGAACGACTACGTCGACGGCGATTTGGCCCAGGAACTCGAAGAAGCATTCCGCGAGCATCTCTGCGGCTGCAGCTCCTGCGAGGTCGTGGTAGACAACATCCGGCACACGATCACCGTCTACAAGGCGGGCCAACCGGTCGAGTTACCCGACGCCGTACAAAAACAGCTCCGCGGCGTACTACGAGAACGCTGGGACGCCATGTTCCCACAAGTAGATCTATAAAGCCGCGACCGCTGGTCGCGCCAAAACTATAAAGCCGCGACCGGTGGTCGCGCCCGAAGCGTAAGCGGGTTGATTTCGCGAGTGATTCGGGCGCGACCGACGGTCGCGGCTTTATAGGTCCTTCATGGCCAGCGCTGCGGTTGGGCAGGCGGCTACGCACTTGGCGGCGACCTCTTCGAGGGCTTCGTCGAGGGTTCGGTTCAAGGGGACGCCGACGCGGACGTCGAACCCGCGGCCGATGAAGGTTAGGCCCAAGGGTTCCTTGGCACCCGTGGCGATCTCGATGCACAGGCCGCAGTCGATACACTTGCCCGACTCGTAAATCACTTCGGCGTGCTGCCGGTCCTGTTGGAATGCCCTGCGCTCGGCGGCGAAGTGACGGGGATCGGCTTCGTGCTCGGCCGAACATTGTCGCAACTTGCAGTTGTGCAGCTTGCGGCAATCGCAGTGCATGCACCGCAATGCTTGCTCGACGGCCACGTCTGCCGCATAACCGCCGGCCGGATCGCGGCGTGGACTTTCGCTAGCCCCGGCCATATATTGGGCCAACTCGTCCGGCTCGAGTCGCCCGATCCGCGAGTTAAACGGTTTTCCCGGCCCTCGGACCGTTTGGCCGATTAAATACTGACCGATCGCCACGGCCGCCTCCTTGCCATCGGCCACGCTACGGACGATCATCCCCTTGGCGCGGACCGCGTTGCCGCCGGCAAAGACGGCCTGCCGGTCGGTCTGGTAAGTCTCTTTGTCCACCTGAACGCCGCGCGACGTGGTGGCCAGTCCCCAATCGTGGCTGCCGGCTCCGCAGGCCAGCAATACGGCGTCGAACCGATCGCACAGATCGTCCAGCGAATCGATCGACGTGTTGAGGTTCAGCGTGACGCCAAGCCGCAGAATCGTGTCGATTTCCGCCTGCAGCACGTCGCGGGGTAACTCTTCTTCGGACGTTTCGATCCACAGCCTTCCGCCGGGGCGCTCGGTCCGTTCCAGGATGGTCACCGCGTGTCCCCATTGCCGCAGGTAGTAGGCGGCTGCCAAACCGGTCGGTCCGGCGCCGACAATGGCCACCTGCTTGCCGGTATCCGCATCGCAAAGCGGCCGGTAAGGCTCGCCGGTATCCAGATCCGTATCGGCCACGAAGCGTTTCAATCGGCAGATGGCCACGGGTCCGTCGGCCGGTTTGCGGCGGCAGGTCTTCTCGCACGGCGCCGGGCAAATCCGTCCCAACACGGCCGGCAAGGCGATGTCGCGCTTGACCGTCGCAATGGCCTCGGGCAACTGCCCGGCCGCAATTTGGCGAAGCATCAAGGGGATGTCCATGTGGGCCGGGCATCCGAAATAGCACGGGGCCAGGCAATCGCCCACGTGGTCGCTCAGCAGCAGTTCCAAGGCCGTGCGCCGCGCCTGCAACACGTCGTCGGTCCGCGTCTGAACCCGCATCCCCTCAGCAACCCGGGTCGCACAAGCCGGCACGAGCCGCGCGTTGCCGTTGACTTTGACCAAACAGACCAGACAGGAGGTCGACGGCCGATACGGCTTCAGGAAGCAGAGCGTGGGGATCTCGATGCCAATGCTCGCGGCCGCGTCGAGGATCGTGCTGCCCGACGGAACTTCGAGTTCGCGTTGGTCGATGGTGAGTTTGGGCATGGACTAGCCGCGGGTTTGCTTGAACAGTTCGTCCTTCATCGCCATGATATTCTCCGGCGGGACGTCGTACTGGATGTTGTGTACTTGGGTGAATACCAGATGGGCGTCGGGGCCGAACTCTTCGAGCCGGCGGCGGACGTCGGCCCGGACGACTTCTGGATCCGAGGCGTTCAGGGCGTGCTGCGTGTCCATCCCGCCGCCCCAGAAGGCAATGTCGCGGCCGAATTCTCGGGCCAAATCGCGAGGATTCATTCCGCAGGCACTGACTTGGACCGGGTTCAGAGCGTCGACGCCCATCTCGATCATGTCGGCCACATAGTCGGACACGGCCCCGCAGGAGTGCATCACGACCTTCTTGCCCTTCGACTTGATCCGCCCGACCGTTTCGGAAATGTAGGGATAGATCATCTCCTTATATACGGCCGGCGAGATCATGCCGCTTTTTTGGGTACCCAGGTCGTCGGTCAGGAAGACGATGTCGAACGACGACCCAAAAGCGTCGAAGAAGGCGTCCATCCGCTTGAGATACACCTGATGCAACTTGCCGAGCAAGGCATGAGCCAGATCCTTGTCGGCCATCAGGTCCATCAGGAAATTCTCGAACCCCCGCATCAATTGGCCGGCCTGCAAGTAATGCAGCCGCCAAGGCGTGACGACGGCCCGATCGGTCGCTTCATATTGCGTCTTAGCACGCCGGCCCATGGCGTCCAGCGGCTCGTCGTAGACATACGAGTAGTCCCAACGCTCGAACAGCGGATCGAAGTTGTCGAGTTCCCCCGCCGACGTGATCCCGGCCAACGGGTTGCCGACCGGATCGAAATAATGGGCTTCGACCGTTCGCTTGGCGAAGACCGTGCCTTGCGCATTCTTGGCCACCGAGGAGCCGTCGGGCAGGTCCTCGATGTCGAACAGCTTGGGAAAGACGACTTCCGGCCCGAACGGCGCCTTCCAGATCTTCGTCTCTTTCGAGCCGAATACCAATAGCTCGGCGTCGACCTCCAGGGCCTCTTTCACCTGCTCGTCGTTTCGGGCGGCAAGCTGGATCAGGCAGGCCGCGTGGATCGGCTCCTCGGGCAGGCCCAAGTGTTGCCGCAGCTTCTGGTAGGTCAACACGTGGACGGCCGAGCAATCGGTGCCACCAATGTCGAAGGGAACATAATCGGGTTTCTCGCGGTTCAGCACCGCCATCACGCGTTCTCGTCCGGTCATTCTATGGGGTTCCTTTGTTGTCGTGAGGATATGTAGGGTGGGTCGAGCAGCGAAGACCCACGCGGGGAAATCCAAATAACGAAATCCGAATGACGAATGACAAAGATTTGGTTCTCCCTTTCGTCATTCGTCATTCGTGCTTCGTCATTCTACCGCGTGGGTCTTCGCTGCTCGACCCACCCTACGACTGTTGGTTGGTTTTGCAATCATTCTACTATCACGGCATCGGTGGGGCAAACCTGTCGGCAGGTGTCGCACCGGATGCACTTTTCCATGTCGATCGTGTGTTTCTTGTAGGGGGTCATGGCAATGGCGTCGACCGGGCAGTGCTGGGCACAAAGCGTGCAGCCGATGCACTCGTCGGTCACCCGATATTCGATCAGCGCCTCGCACTTGCCGGCCGGACAGCGACCTTCCAGGTGGGCCTCGTATTCCTCGCGGAAATACTTCAGCGTCGAGAGGACCGGGTTGGGAGCCGTGCCGCCGAGCCCGCATATACTCGATGTCTTGACCTGTCGGGCCAACGTTTCCAAGGCTTCCAGATCACCCGAGCGACCTTTGCCGGCACATATCCGGTCGAGGATATCGAGCATCCGCCGGGTGCCGATGCGGCAGAACGTACACTTGCCGCACGACTGGTCCTGGGTGAATCGCAGGAAGTATCGCGAGATGTCGACCATGCAGTCCGATTCGTCGAGCACGACCAGCCCGCCGGAGCCCATGATCGCACCGACCTCGGCCAAGGCTTCGTAGTCGATCGTCGTATCGAACAACGCGGCCGGCACGCATCCGCCCGAGGGCCCGCCGATCTGCACGGCCTTGAACTGCTTGCCATCGGCCACGCCGCCGCCGATCTCGTTGACGATCTCTCGCACGGTCACTCCCATGGGCACCTCGATCAGCCCGCCGCGACGGATCTTGCCGGCCAGAGCGAAGACTTTCGTGCCCTTGCTCTTCTCGGTGCCTAGTTGGGCGAATTTTTCGGCCCCATGGCGGAAGATCCAGGGCACCAGGGCGTAGGTCTCGACGTTATTGACCGAGGTCGGTTTCCCCCACAGTCCCTTTTCGGCCGGATAGGGCGGTCGCAGCCGAGGCATGCCGCGTCGACCTTCGATCGAGGCCAACAGGGCCGTCTCCTCGCCACATACAAACGCGCCGGCCCCCTGCTTGATCGAGAAGTGCAAGCGAAAGTCGCTCCCCAACACTCGCTTGCCCAAAATGCCACGCTCTTCGCACAGCCGCAGCGCATCGCGCACCCGGATGACGGCCAGCGGATATTCGGCCCGGATATAGAAGACGCCTTCGTCGGCCCCCACGGCATAGGCGGCAATGGCCATTCCCTCGATGATTCGGTAGGGGAACGATTCCAACAACATGCGATCCATGAACGCGCCCGGGTCGCCCTCATCGCCGTTGCAGATAACGTATTTCTTATCGCCGGTGGCCTCTCGCACCTTCGACCACTTGATCTCGGTGGGAAACCCGGCCCCGCCGCGACCGCGCAGGCCGCTGAGCCCAGCCTGTTCGATCACGTCTTCCGGCGAAAGCTCCTCGACGCAACGTCGCAAGGCGTCGAAACCGCCATGGCGTTCGTACTCGTCCAAGTCGGTCGGGTCGATCTGCCCGCAGTATTCGGTGGCCACGTGCTGCTGTTTGCCCAGAAACGCACAGACGGGCCCGTCGCGAGTGTCGATCGCATGGCGCGTGACCGGATCGCCCAGCTCGTCGGTCAACAGCCGGTCGAGCCATCGGCGGGCGCGATGTTCCATGCGTCGCACGAGGCTCTTGGGCTTGAAGTGTTTTAGGATTATGTCGGGTGCGTCCTCAGGCGTAACCTTCGAGAACAACTGCGACGGCTTGCCTTCCGGCAGCAGTTCGACCAACGGCGTCTGATGGCACATGCCGACGCAGCCAACCCGTTTCACGACGGCCGGGGCGCCCGTCTCGTCGAGAACGCGACGGACGGCCTGATGCACTTTTTCGCTGCCGCTGGCCACGCAGCAGGACCCCAGCCCAATGCGAATCTCACCCAGCGGACCTTGCGGCAATTCCCGCGACGGCTTGGGACGTTTCGCTTCGGCATCCTGCTGTCGAAGGAAGTCGTCGAGCACTTCGCCAATCATGTGCGGCGTGAGGTGGCCGTAGGTCAGCCCGTCGATCTGCACGACCGGGGCCAAGGTGCAGCACCCCAGGCAAGCGACCTTCTCGATGGTAAACCGGCCGTCGGAATCCGTGTCGTCGCCGTCGGTGATGTTCAAGTGACGCTCGAACGCGTGCTGGACCAGGCCCGACCCCTTCACGTGACAGGCCGTCCCATGGCAAACGCTAATGATATGGTCGCCGACCGGGCGGTGGCGGAACTGCGTGTAGAAGGTCGACACGCCGGTGATCGAGGCGGGCGTAATCTCCGAAACCTCGCACACCCGAGCAAGGGCCTCCGGCGGCAGGTAGCGATAGTGCTCCTGAATCGCCTGGAGGATGGGGATCACCTTCTCAGGACTCCGCCCCACTTGTTCGACCGTGCGGTCAACGAAATTCATCTCGACGTCGCTCATTGTTGCCCGATGCAGAATAGGTGTTTCTTTCCTCGGATGTACATTCGCCCGTCTTGGAATGCGGGGCTGGCAACGCATCCTTCGCCCAGTTCGCTTTCGGCCGTGATGTGGCCCGCCTCGCGGTTGAACTCGACGACCCAAAGCTTGCCGTTCTTGGCCGGTCGGCCCTCTTCGTCGACCTCGTCTTCCTTGTCTATTTCGCCGAACAGATAGATCCGATTGCCCACTAGGCTGGGCGAGGAGTTGAACTCGGCTTCGAACTCCAGCTCCCAAAGCATCTCGCCCGTCTTGACATCGAGGCACGTGAAATAGCCCGTGGCGGGCAGCAGGAAGACGAACTCGTCGGTAACCAGCGGGCTGCACGTGTCGGGCAGTCCGTCTTCGGCTTCCCAGAGGATTTCGGTCTGGTTCGGTTCGGTTTCCGTACCCAGGCGGATGGCCGACGCGACGCAATACTCGTTACCCACGTGGACCGTGCCCGCATGATAGACGGGCGACGGGCCGCACTCGCCCTGCGTACACTTGACTCGCCAGAGCTCCTTGCCGTCGGTCGGGTCGTAGGCGATGACATCCGGGTCGGAACACGTGATGACCTGATCCTGACCATGGTGGGTGATCACAATCGGCGTGGTCCACGAGACGGACACCTCGCGGTCGACCTGCCAAACCGTCTCGCCTGTGTGCATGTCAAAAGCAAACAGTTTCGATTTCTTCGCACGTCTCGAGCCCTGGTCGAACTGGACCAGCAACAGGTCTTGATAAGTGGCCAACGAGGCGGAATGGCCGTAGGAGTTTTCCGGCGTGCCGAGGCTCTTCTTCCACACTTGCTTGCCCGAGAGGTCCAGCGCGGCCAGATCTCCGGTGGCGAAGCTGGCGAACGCGTAACGGCCGTCGGTGGCCATGGTGGGGGCCGCGAAGCCGGTGAACTGAGGATTCGGCGCCTTGCCCGGCGTTCCGGTTACTTGCTCTGTCCAAAGCAGCTTGCCGCTGGTCGCGTCGAAACAATAGACCTCCTGTCGCTCGGCCGTTGCGCCGGCCAGCAGAACGCGATCTTTCCACACCACAGGCGAGTTGAAGCCGGGCAGCGGGACGGGTGTCTTCCATAAGATGCCCTCGCCCGTGTTGACGTCGAACGTCGTGGGAATGTTCGTATAGGCCGAAACGCCGGAACCGACCGGGCCGCGGAACCGGGGCCACATCTTGGCATACTGCTCGGCCGACGGGGCCGGTGGAATTTCGACGACCGGGGCGGGGTCTTGCTGCGGTTGTTCATCAGTCAACAGGGTCGCGAGGTCTTCGTCGGTTTCCGGAAGCTCGCTCTTTAAGCCAAAGCTCAGGGCCAAGGTCGTGGCAACCAGCGTCAGACCAAGCCCGGCAACTGCGTAACGACCGACGCGGGTCCACTGGGTTTCGCGGTCCTCGGGCGCGGCCTGTGGCTCGGGCATGGGGATTTCTCGGTGCAGGGTAGCGGCCCACTTGGCCGTGATCAGGAACACGACCATCCCGCCCAACAACAGCCAGGCGCCGTTCTCGGCAAACACCCGGCGGCGGAAGTAGTCGAGCCGGAGTTGTCGGTCCAACGCACGGATTTCCGCCTGTAACTGCTCGTCGTCCGGCTGTTGGGCCAGGGCCAGTTTCAACGCCTTGAACGAAGCTTCCTCGTAAGGATCGGCGGCCATGCGAAGGCGGAAGTCGTAAAGCAGCAACGCACAAACGATCAGCGAAAACACGCCCGCCACAGCCGCACATCGAACGGCCACGCGGTAACGAGTTTCGGTCGGGTCGGGCGTTGGGTTATTGGTTGGTGTATTCATGGATGGTGGGTTGTTTGGTGGATGGCAGGGTGTTGGGGTTCAGGGTTCGCGGGGGAAGGTGCGTATGGGTCAATTGTGTGCAGCCCAGATCCAACCTTTGAAGGATGCTACGTAGAGCGTGCCGTTGGCCGCTACGGGTGAAGAATAGATCGCGGCGCCCAGACTGATGCGATCAAGGAGTTGTTCTTGGCGGCCGGCGGCTAGGACAAAGAGGCCCTTTCTGGTGGGCATGTAGATTTTTCCATCCGCCACCAACGTGGAACCCAACACGCCGCTGCTTTTGGTCTCGTGAATCCAAAGGGCCTGTCCGGTTTCGGCATCGACGCAATGCAAACGGCCTGCCACATCGGCGACGTAGACCAGCCCGTCGGCAATCGAGACGGTCGAACAGGTCCAGTCCAGCCCCTGATACGTCCAGATCTTGCCGGTCTCGGTGATGTCGCCGGTCTTCGTGGCATCGATGCACTGCAATGCACCGCGTCCGCGGCCCATGGACGTGTCGCGCCCGATCGCCACGTAAATCCTGTTCTTGTAGAAGACGGGCGTGCCGATGATCTCGCCCATGCCGGCAAACTGGCCGTCGTTCATGTTCAGCGTGCCTCCCCAGCGGGTGTCGCCCCGATAATAGTGGACGATCATGGGCATGTCGCCAAAGAGCTTATACTCCGCAGGATTGCAGTCGTATGACCAGACGTTGTTCAGTTTCGCCGGTTGCGTAGTTGCCGTGGCCGGTGACTCGAAGGCATAGCATCGCCCATCACCGCCGCCATAGAAAACCAGATTTCGCTCACCGATGCGGCCGGCGGAAAACGAGGACCACTGCCCCTTGAGCAGGCTCTCGGCGATCGGCGTGTCGTCGGTGGCGATCAGCCGTCCGGTTTCCTTATCGAGGACAAGCACGTTCGGGCAGTCGGGCGAGGCGGGTTGGTAGACGTCCGGGGTTTCTACAATGATGCGGCCTCCTTTGGCATTGCTATCCGCGATAAACATCTCATGTTGCCTCGCCCCTAACGGATCGACGCCGTTGGAGGTGGGCACATAGAGCAGCGGGCCGTCGATGACACATGACCCGCAATGCACGTCGGCGGGTTCCGTCTTGAACTTCTCCTTCATGTCAAAGGTCCACAAGACCCGTGGCTTTCGGCTGTCCGGTTCCCCATGGACATCCAGGCACATCACGACGCAAGCCTGATTGACAACGTACAGGCGATCGCCTTCGACGACGGGAGTACCGCAGATGCCGAAGTTGTGAGTTACGGGGTCACCCTGCCATTGCCACAAGGGGTTGCCCGTCTCTTCGTCCAGGCAGGCTACGATTCCACCAGACCCTTGCTGACCGCAAAGAAAGACCTTTCCGCCGGCCACGACGGGAGAGGAGTATGTGCTTTGGCATGCTTTTCGCGCCCACTTCACGTTAGTGGCGGTATCGAGTTTGATTGTGCCGTTTTTAGTATCCTTCTTTCCGGGCACGAAGGACTGGGGTAATCCCTTTTCATTGGCCGCCATATTCTTGTTGCAAGTTCCACCCCATTGCGGCCAATCCGCGGCGTTTGCCTGGCAGCATAGCAACAGCCCGGCGAGGGCAATCATGCCCCACGTCCGGCATCGCACGATCTGTGATGACTCTGCAACGACTAACGGTCTGAACATAAACTCTCTCATGACGTTTCCTTCCTGCATCCGGCGCATGCTCTTTGTCCCGACAACATCGGTATACTTGCGGCCAACCGGCCGTTAGGAAGTACCCGCCTATTCTCGTGTGAAGTGTGGAAAGATGTCAAGTGGACTGGCCGCCGATTGGGGATTAAATGTATTGAAACTAAGGACTTGCGGCGACTGGAGGGCCTGCCGCTTGCTACGCTAACCTCTTCTACTCACTCATCAGTTTCTTCTCGAGGATAGCCGCAATGTGTTCGTTATATTGACCGCCGCGGGTTCGCGGGGGGAGCCACTTGTCGTAGTCGAAGTTGGGAAAGTTCAGCGGGTCGTCGAGTCCCTTGTGTACCACGTAGAAATCGTGGACCTTCGCGGCCAGTTCGGTGCTCTCGTATTGGCCCAAGTCGACCGTCTGCTGGGGACGGTCCTTGACTCGCTGCTGCAAGGCGCAACCGACGTAGACGCTCAGACCCTTGTAGTCCATGGCCGCGTTGATCAGCGGGCCGCCGCCGTAGTCGCCTACGAAAACGTTTTCGTGCGTCTCGGTCACCCGGTCCGGCCAACTCACGCCGACGCGAACCTGGGCCTCGGGCTCGAACTTCCGGAGCACGTCGAGTAGTTCTTTGACTTTCATGGTTCTTGACTCCTTGGCGACGGGGATTCAATGCCTTCGACCAACCCCAGTCGCGCTTGTTCTTCGGGACAATACCAAAAACATCGGCCGCACGAAACGCAGTTCGAGCGATCCGGTTCGTAGCCGACTCGCCGACGTCGGATGGACAGATGAATCAATTTGACGCCGATCACCAGCCCGACCCAGCCGCCGAACCACATCCCGGCCGTGCCGAAACGGTCGGTCAGGGCCTTGGCTTCGGTGATCAGTTGCTCGACCGTTTGGCCCGACTTGCGAAAGGCGTCGCTGGCGTCGGTTGCGTCTTCGAAGTAGTCGATCTCTTCCAACATCACCCGATCCGCCAGTCGGACGGTGGGGTGCAATTGCGACAAGGGCGTCTTGAGCCAACCGCCCAGGTAAATACCGAATATCACCAGCACGGGCAAGGCGACCAACAGCATCCCCAACCGGCGCCGCCCTTGGACGCGTTGCTCGGGAAGTTGGTCGACGGTCGTTTCACGGATCGCGCCATAGGGGCACACGTCTTCGCACAAACGGCACTGGACGCATTCTTCCGGCGGGATGGTCAGGTGCCAACGCGACACTTTCGCCAACCATCCGAGCACAACGCCATAGGGGCAAAGGAATCGGCAGTAGGGCCTTCCAACAAACACCCCGACCGCCAGGAAGCAGCCGCCGAGGACCAGCATATTCAGCCCGGCGCCGCGGCGAAACAGGCCCACGAACGGATCGTAACGGCAGATGACGAAGGCCGTACCGGTGGCCGCGAACAGTACGGCCGCACCGAGGTAGACATAGGCCAGCAGCCCCAAGGCATGTTCCAGCCAGACCGGGATGCGGATCGGTCGCACGGCCACCAGTTCCTGAATGGCTCCTAACGGGCACACGCCCGCACAGAACGTTCGGCCAAAGAACAGCGTGAAGACCAGCGGCAGGACAAAAAACGCGACGGCCGTGGCGGGGATCAGGTAAGTCGGGTCGAACAGGGCTAGTGTGACGTTCTGAGTGGCCCCGATCGGGCAGATGCACCCCTTGCGCCAGAAACCGAGGTAGGCCAGTGAGACAACAGCCACCACCAACAGCCCGGCCCGCGAACGTCGCACGACGGCCAGATACGACGCCAACGCCATGCCCAGGACCAGCACGCCCAGGTCGATCAATTCCCACGAAGCGGCCCGGACCGCCGGGAAGGTCGAGTCTTTCAACTCATACTCCGTGAAGTCGGGCAACGGGATCAGTTCCTGGGCCGAAGCGCTGCTGGTCAGCAGAACTAACAAGCACAAAACCGCACTACGTTTAGCGGCCGGGCCCCGTCCATTGGAGAGTAGGGCCCGGCGTTTTTCCTTGGCGCTATGGTCACGCAAACCGCTGCTCACTTGCCGGTCTCCTTTCCCTTGAACCCTTGGGCCGTCTTCTTCAGCAGATAAGGATCGGCGGCCGGCACGCGGCGGAAGGCTTCCGTGGGACAGGCGACGGCAATCGAGCACTCGTTGCAGTTCACACACAGGTCGTGCCGGACTTGCAAGTAGAGCGAGCCGTTCATCAGCGCACAGCCCTCGACGCACTTGCCGCAAGCGATGCAGAGTTCTTCCTTGATGTTGTACTCGAAGTAGCGCACGCCCGACTGCTCCTCGATGAACACCCGTTCTACGGCCCCGGTTGGGCAAAGGTGGTTCTCGGCGGCCGTGTTCATTTGGAAATCGGAGACGGGAAAGTAGCCCGTGCAGACGTCGCAATAGCCGCACATCTCGTAACACTGCACGCATCGCACGGCCGACGGGTCGAGCACGCAATGGGTCTGGCAATTGCCGCAAGCCATACACTTGTCGGGATCGATCTGCCAGACGTACCCTTCAGCCTGACCCCGGCTGACACGCAGTAACCCGGCCATGCTGCCAAGGCCCACTACGCCGGCAAGCCGTGCGCCGTTGCAGACGAACGTGCGGCGGTCGAGTTTTGGGGTTGGGTCGGGCATGATAAGACCGCTAAATGTTGTTGGGGGAACGTACGCAGTTGGGTTGGTACTTGCAATTGGCGCAGTGTTGGGTTGAGCGGCAGGTTGTCGGGTTTCGACCCAGCAGCCAGGCGGATGCCAAGCCCAGGCCTCCTAGGGCGGCCATGCGGATTAAGGTGCGGAACATTTCTCGGCGGTCGGTTGTTTTCTTCATGGCTTGGGCTCGAAGATTCGTACACTCGACGTGTGTTTGTCGAGGATCAGGATACGGCCTTGGTGGTCGGTCGCGATGTCGGCCGGCTTGGCCTGTAGTTGTTGCGGCCCGACGACGGCGCACTGGAAG